>NZ_JBSVXG010000023.1:0-47160 GCF_054070595.1 Pseudomonas sp. SDO55104_S430
CGAAGACGGCGGCACATTCAGCATCAAGGCAGCAGGCACACCGCCTTCGCGGGCAAGCCTCGCTCCTACAGGGTCATGTTTAGTTTTTGGGAAAGGAATCACCATTCAGATACCGCCCCACCTCATCCTGCTGCTGACACCCGATCAGCAGCCACAACAGAATCCTCGCCTTGCGCGGACACACAAACCCCGCCATCGACACTCCCTTGCGAATCAAATCCATCTCGCCACCTCTGAAACCATAAGTAGCCCGCGCCGTAGACCCGGAGCCGGTACGCGTAGCGACGATCACCGGAATGTCCTTGGCGATATGCCCAATCTCCGTCGCCCAGTCTGGCGAGACGTGACCGGCACCGAAACCTGCGATAACCAGCCCGTCGTACCCCAGCGCAACGATGTTCTCCAACAGCAGAGTGTCGGCCGACAGCGATGCCTCGAGCAGCGCGACTTTGTGGCTGGTCTGTTGCGGCAGGGGCAACACGACGCGCGGGTCCGACGAGCGCAGGTAGCAAACCCGATCCTCCAGCAACAGGCCCGCCGGGCCCACGTTGGGTGAAGTGAATGCCTGCAAGGCCAGTGAGTCGGTCTTGCGTATGCTGCGCGCCAGATGAATCTGCCCGTTCATCACTACCTGAACCCCGCGCTGGCGGCTGTTCTCCGCCAGGGCGACACGACAGGCATCCAGCAAGTTCGCCGGCCCGTCTGCACCCGGTTGTGCAGCGGAACGCATCGCACCGGTCAGCACCAGGGGCTGGTCGTGGGGCCACAGGTAATCGAAGAACTGCGCGGCCTCTTCGAGGGTGTCGGTGCCCTGGGTAATCACCACCCCCGCGGCACCCTGCTTGACCTGAAACTTCGCCCAGGCCAATACACTCAGCAAAAACTCGAAATCCTGCGAAGCGCTGGGCAGCAGGCCCAGGGTTTCCACCGTCACCCGGGCCAGCGTATTGAGCCCCGGAATGGAGGCCAGCAGGGTTTCGCCGCTGACCGACGGCGTCACCCCTTCACCGGTCTTGCCGGTTTGCATACTCACCGTGCCGCCGAGTGCCGCGATGGCCAGTTTTGGCAGGTCCATGTGATACCTCGCTCGTTTGAGATGGGAAGGGTTGGTTATTCCCCGAACATGAAGCCGATCAGCGGCACGATCAGAAGCGTGCTGATGGCCATCGACAGGACATTGGCGATGTAGGTGTGCATGTCGGCCGGCAGGCGTTTGGCGATTGCATGGGCCAGGGGAGGGGCCAGCAATGCGCCCAGCCACGCGCTCGTCACCATGACTCCCCAGCTGGCGCCGTGGGTCAGGATCGATGCGGGCACGACCGACACCAGCGGGATGTAGGTGGGATACCAGCCGTGCGCCATCCATTGGTGACGCCAGAACAGCACGCCAATGGCGGAGGTCAGCGCCTGGGCGGCGATGATGTGCAACAGCAGGCCGGAACCGTATGCCGGGCTCAGGGGGTTAAGGCTGTAGGCCAGTACTGCGCCCAATAGCAGGCCAAGACTGGCCCACTCGTTGCCGAAGAAGGGGGCCTCGGAAAAGTCCGCCAATACCCGGCGCAGGGTCCAGATCACGCCGTAGCCAGGTGTTTTGGGAGCAGGGGTGGCGGCTGGTTTCTCGGGTCGCGTTGTCCTCACCAAACTCGGCCAATATCGGCAGATCAGAAACGCTACTACGCTGGCGATGGCCATACCCGCTACGTTGCCGATCACCGCTGGCAGGGCCAATGGATTGCAAACATAGTTGACTATCAACAGGCACATCGGCGTGACCAGCAGTGCTCCCATGATTGCGGCGTTGATCGTGACCTTCCAGCCGCCACCGAACATCAGCACCATCGCCGCCGGCAACGAAACGAAGGCGACGAAGGTGGGCTGCCAGTCGCCGGCGCTGACTGTCCACCCCCACAGTAGATTGCTCAAGAGCAACCCCAGCAACGAACTGGTGACCAGCCACGGCCAAAGCCCCGTGCCATAGGAAATGGCAAAGCCCTGCCAGGACTTGCCCGTTCGACTTGCATAGTAGGCGAGATAGGCGCCAGCCAGCAGACCGATCGAGGCGAACTCGTGCTTGTAGAACGCCACCTCGCTGATATCACCTAGTACCCAGCGTAACCAGGCAAGCGGATCGGGGAGTGCCGAGACCATCTCGCCGTAGCCCGGCCAGTGCGTCGCCCCCAGGGCTCGGTTGTCCAGCCACAGGCAGACAATAAGCAATATCGCGCCGATGAACAGCAGGGCAACGGTTTTGTCCGTAGGACTGACACGTTGGTTTCTTGCGGTGGAAAAATCCATGGTCAGGCCTCCTTCAACGCGGGAGGCGAGGGTGATGGGTGTAACCGAGCATCGGGTCGTACAGATCGGTGCGCCGATCACGATGCAGATCGTTGAGGGCATTCCAGATCGGCGCGCTGCGCGAACTGGTCAGGTCGATATCGGCGAACAGTATCTCCTGCTGATCTGCCGAGGCCACGGCGCCGATCGGCCAGCCGTTGGTGCCGGCAATCAGTGAACATCCTAGATAACGGGCGCCTCGTTCCTCGCCGATCCGGCTGGCTGCCGCGATAAACACGTTATTGACGTGCGCCGCAGTCATGGTCAGGTACGACGCCATGCACTTGCCGGCATCGTCGAACAGCGGCGGTGGAGTCCAGACCCAGTTGTTCAGGCTGCAAATGATATCCGCGCCCTGTTGGCTGAGGATTCGCGGCACTTCCGGGAACCAGATGTCCCAGCAGATCAGCAGCCCAATGCGGCCGATGGGCGTATCGAATACCGGAAAGCCCAGATCACCGGGCGTGAACCAGAGCTTCTCCAGATTCCAGAGATGGGCCTTGCGATATTTGCCGATAAAGCCGCATGGACCGAGCAGGACGCCCGTATTGAACAGCCGCATGCCATCGCGTTCGGCGACACCGGCTACCAGGTAAACCTTTTGTTTGCGGGCGAAGTCGATCCAGAGTTGAACGCTCGGCCCGTCGGGAACCCGCTCGGCATGGGCGAAGGCATCCTGCCGGTTGGTGAAGAGATAACCCGTGTTGCACAGCTCCGGCAGCACGATGAGATTTGCCCCGCCGTTTACCGCTTCCTGCGCCAGTTCAAGACTCTGGCTCAGGTTGGCTTCATGGTTCTCGACGCCGACCTGAGGATCGAATTGCACGACGGCGACACGAACGGGGCTTGTTGGCTCGCTCATTCCTGATGACCTCTTTTTATTGTTGTTCACGCTGTTTCAGTGGCGTGCCAATAAAAGGTGAAGTCGCAGGTGGGTGTAAGTCAGGCGATTCTGTTCGGGTTGTAGTCTGTTTCCGAAAATGTGTACCAAATTGCCTAGGCACCCGGAATCCCTGTGGGAGCGAGGCTTGCCCGCGAAGGCGGCGTGTCAGCCAACGGAGATGTTGAATGTCACTCCGTCTTCGCGGGCAAGCCTTGCTCCTACAAGGGGGAGGGGTTAGGCCGCTTGCTGGAACTGCTGGCGATACTGGTTCGGCGAAAGCTCGGTGTGCTGGCGGAACAGGCGGGCGAAGAAGCTGGCGTCGTCGTAGCCGACTTCGTAGCTGATGGTCTTGATGCTCTTGCGGCTACCCGACAACAGGCCCTTGGCGGTTTCGATGCGCAGGCGTTGCAGGTAGTGCAAAGGCTTGTCGCCGGTGGCGGTCTGGAAGCGGCGCATGAAGTTGCGGATGCTCATGCCGTGTTCGCGGGCGACGTCTTCGAAGCGGAATTTGTCGGCGAAGTGTTCTTCGAGCCAGTGCTGGATCTGCAGGATGATCACATCCTGATGCAGTTTCTGGCCGCCGAAGCCGATGCGTCCCGGCGAGTAGCTGCGCTGCACTTCATAGAGAATGTCTCGTGCCACGGCCTGAGACACGTTGGCGCCGCAGAAGCGCTCGATCAGGTAGATGTACAGATCGCAGGCGGAGGTGGTGCCGCCGGCGCAGTACAGGTTGTCGGCGTCGGTCAGGTGCTTGTCCTGATTGAGGTAAACCCGCGGGAAGCGTTCAGCGAAGGCATTGAAGAAGCGCCAGTAGGTGGTCGCTTCCTTGCCGTCGAGCAGCCCGGCTTCCGCCAGCCAGAACACCCCGGTGGCCTCGCCGCACAATACTGCGCCGCGGGCATGTTGCTGGCGCAGCCACGGCAGGACCTGTGGATAACGCTGGCAGAGGATCTCGAAATCGTCCCAGAACGCGGGAATGACGATGATGTCGGCATTTTCCAGTCCGCCGTCCACCGGCATCAGCACATTGCTGAAACTCTGCACTGGTTTGCCGTCGGGGCTGACCAGCCGGGTTTCGAAGGCCGGTACCAGACCGTGGCCCAACTGCTTGCCGTAGCGCAGGCTGGCGAGGTGGAAGAAATCCTTGGCTTGCATGAGGGTGGAAGCGAAAACCCGGTCGAAGGCCAGGATGCTGACGCGCCGCAGGGGCGTGGAGGCTTGGTTAGACATAATTCAACTTTTGTTCTTATAGGGGAAAGTGGTCACCAGACGGCTGGATCGTCTTATTTTTTGTCGGATGTGTCCAGTGTCCTGTATCGGACCTGCGGCTTAGTCTCTGAAGGTCAACTTCTTCCAAAAATTAACGACAGGTGCCGCATGATCCCCAGAACCTTGTTCAGTTCCGAGCACGAACTCTTCCGTGACAGCGTGCGAACCTTTCTCGAAAAAGAGGCGGTACCGTTCCATGGGCAGTGGGAAAAACAGGGCTTCATCGATCGCAAACTCTGGAACAAGGCGGGCGAGGCGGGGATGTTGTGCTCGCACCTACCGGAAGAATACGGCGGCCTGGGCGCGGACTTTCTCTACAGCGCGGTAGTGATCGAAGAGGTCGGGCGACTGGGGCTGACCGGCATCGGTTTCTCCCTGCATTCGGACATCGTGGCGCCGTACATCCTGCATTACGGCAGTGAAATGCTGAAACAAAAATACCTGCCGAAACTGGTCTCCGGGGAGATGGTCACTGCCATCGCCATGACCGAGCCCGGTGCCGGTTCCGACCTGCAAGGGGTGAAGACCACGGCGGTACTGGAGGGTGACGAGTACGTGATCAACGGCTCGAAAACCTTCATTACCAATGGCTATCTCGCGGATCTGGTGATTGTCGTGGCCAAGACCGATCCGAAGGCAGGCGCCAAGGGCACCAGTCTGTTTCTGGTGGAAGCCGACACGCCGGGCTTCGACAAGGGCAAGCGCCTGGAAAAGGTCGGCATGAAGGCCCAGGACACCTCGGAGCTGTTCTTTCAGGACGTCCGGGTACCGAAGGAAAACCTGTTGGGGCAGGCGGGGATGGGTTTTGCTTACCTGATGCAGGAATTGCCGCAGGAGCGTCTGACCGTGGCGATTGGCGGTCTGGCTTCAGCCGAAGCGGCGTTGGAGTGGACTCTGGAATACACCCGCGAGCGCAAGGCATTCGGCAAATCGATTGCCGACTTCCAGAACACCCGATTCAAGCTGGCGGAGATGGCGACTGAAATCCAGATCGGCCGGGTCTTCGTCGACCGCTGCATGGAGCTGCATCTGCAAGGCAAGCTGGACGTGCCGACGGCGGCGATGGCCAAGTACTGGGGCACCGACCTGCAATGCAAGGTCCTCGACGAGTGCGTGCAGCTGCATGGCGGTTACGGCTTCATGTGGGAGTACCCGGTTGCGCGGGCGTGGGCGGATGCGCGGGTGCAGCGGATTTATGCGGGGACCAATGAGATCATGAAGGAGATTATTGCGCGGTCGCTGTAATTGGTTTTGTCAGGGCCGACGTCATCGCGGGCAAGCCACGCTCCCACAGGTTCAACGAATCCTTGTAGGAGCATGGCTTGCCCGCGAAGATCGTTCCCACGCTCTGCGTGGGAATGCAGCCGGGGACGCTCCGCGTTCCTCTCAGTTACGGCGCCGGATTCGGATGATCCTTGTGAATCGCCTCGATCCCCTGCAGCACTTCATCCGACAATTTCAGATCAAAACTGGCAATGTTGCTGTCCAGTTGCTCCAGCGTCGTGGCCCCAATGATGTTGCTGGTGACGAACGGCTGCTGCGTCACAAAGGCCAGGGCCATTTGCGCCGGATCCAGACCGTGCTCGCGGGCCAGCGCCACATAGCGGCTGCAGGCGGCTTCCGACTGCGGGTTGAAATAGCGGCTGAAGCGGCTGTAGAGGCTCAGGCGACCTTTCGGCGGACGGGCGCCACCTTCGTACTTGCCTGACAGGAAACCGAACGCCAGCGGCGAATAGGCGAGCAATCCACATTGTTCGCGGATGGCAATTTCCGCCAGACCGACTTCGAAGCTGCGGTTGAGCAGGTTGTAGGGGTTCTGGATCGATACCGCGCGTGGCCAGCCACGGGCTTCGGCCAGGGCGAGAAAACGCATCGTGCCCCAGGGCGTTTCGTTGGACAGGCCGATGTGGCGAATCTTGCCGGCCTTGACCTGCTCGTCCAGCGCTTCGAGGGTGTCCTCCAGTGGCGTCAGGTTGGCTTCGATCTTGTGCTTGTAGCCCAATTGTCCGAAGAAATTGGTGCTGCGCTCGGGCCAGTGCAACTGGTAGAGGTCGATGTAGTCGGTCTGCAGGCGCTTGAGGCTGCCATCCAAGGCTTCGGTGATGTGCTGGCGGTTGTGCCGCAGGTTCTTGTCACGGATATAGTCGATGGTGTTGCCCGGGCCGGCGATTTTGCTGGCCAGGATCCAGTCGGCGCGATCGCCGCGGCTCTTGAAGTAATTGCCGATGTAACGTTCGGTGGTGGCGTAGGTTTCGGCCTTGGGCGGTACCGGGTACATCTCGGCGGTGTCGATGAAATTGATTCCGGCGCTCTTGGCCCGCTCAATCTGGGCGAAGGCGTCTGCTTCGCTGTTCTGCTCGCCCCAGGTCATGGTGCCCAGGCAAATTGCGCTGACGTTCAGATTGGTCCGGCCTAACTGGCGATACTCCATCGAGTCCTCCTTGGGCAAAGCAATCATAAAAGCAGGTTGAAATATTTTTCGCAATCTGCATAATTGCGCACCTCTTTCTGCAGTGGAAGTGATGCGCCGCCGCCGAAGAATCTTGCCGTTGAACGGACGCGCCGACCCGAGCCCCCGAAAGCGTCTGTATCCGGCTGCCTTTGACTTGTCAAAGTACGCACTATTCAGTAAGATCCGCCGTCTTATTTACAGGCGGCCCCTGAGGCTATAAAGAATGAAAACTTTTACTGCTAAACCGGAAACAGTAAAGCGCGACTGGTTTGTCGTCGACGCTGCTGGTCAGACCCTGGGTCGTCTGGCCACCGAAATCGCCAGCCGTCTGCGTGGCAAGCACAAGCCTGAGTACACTCCTCACGTTGACACCGGCGACTACATCGTCGTTATCAATGCTGAGCAGATCCGTGTTACTGGCGCTAAAACCAGCGACAAAATGTACTACTCCCACTCCGGTTTCCCGGGCGGCATCAAGTCGATCAACTTTGAAAAGCTGATCGCCAAGGCCCCTGAGCGCGTGATCGAGACCGCGGTAAAAGGCATGCTGCCTAAGAACCCGCTGGGTCGCGACATGTACCGTAAGCTGAAAGTCTATGCGGGCGCTGCTCACCCTCATACTGCTCAGCAGCCCCAAGAACTGAAGATTTAACGGAATAGTTCATTATGTCGGCGACTCAAAATTACGGCACTGGCCGTCGCAAGACCGCAACCGCTCGCGTTTTCCTGCGTCCGGGTACTGGTAACATCTCCATCAACAACCGTTCGCTGGAAACCTTCTTCGGTCGCGAAACTGCCCGCATGGTAGTTCGTCAGCCGCTGGAGCTGACCGAGACTGTCGAGAAGTTCGACATCTACGTCACCGTGATCGGCGGTGGTGTAAGTGGTCAGGCTGGCGCAATCCGCCACGGTATCACTCGCGCTCTGATGGACTACGACGAAACTCTGCGTAGCGCTCTGCGCAAAGCTGGCTTCGTTACTCGCGACGCCCGTGAAGTTGAACGTAAGAAAGTTGGTCTGCGTAAAGCGCGTAAGCGTCCGCAGTACTCGAAGCGTTAATTCGCTTCCACGTTCAAAAAAGAACGCCCAGTTTCCTCACGGAGCTGGGCGTTTTTTTGTGCCTGCGATTTTTAAAAGAATTGCTCTGTGACAACTTGCCACATCCGTAGACGCCCTATACTACAAGGCTTGGGGGGAGTGGCTCCCGGTAATTACCTTGTCAGAATTGGGGGTTTTCATTACCATTCGGCAAAATTTTTATAAGTACAGAGTTTCACTTAGTAGATGCCTGATTTAACAGGCCACAAAGCTGATGGGAGAGGACTGAATGAGCAATGACGGCGTGAATGCAGGCCGGCGTCGCTTCCTGGTAGCAGCTACATCCGTGGTGGGTGCTGCAGGAGCGGTGGGGGCTGCGGTCCCGTTCGTGGGGTCATGGTTTCCCAGTGCCAAGGCGAAAGCCGCAGGTGCACCGGTGAAAGTGAATGTCAGCAAAGTCGAGCCAGGCCAGCAGATGATTGCTGAATGGCGTGGCCAGCCGGTATTCATCGTCCGCCGTACTCCGGAAATCCTGGGGAATCTGAAAAAGATCGAGGGTCAACTGTCTGACCCGGACTCCAAGAACTCGACTCAACCGACCTATGTCGATCCGGAAACCCGGTCGATCAAACCTGAGGTTTTGCTGCTGATCGGTATCTGCACGCACCTGGGTTGTTCGCCGACATTCCGTCCCGAAGTCGCCCCCGCAGATCTGGGCAAGGACTGGGTAGGTGGTTATTTCTGCCCTTGCCACGGCTCCCACTACGACCTGGCTGGTCGCGTCTACAAGTCGCAACCTGCGCCTTTGAACCTGCCAGTTCCCCCGCATTCCTATGAGACCGATGAAATCATTGTCATTGGCGTCGATAAGGAGAACGCGTGATGAGCAAGTTCATGGATTGGGTTGATGCGCGCTTCCCCGCGACCAAAATGTGGGAAGACCATCTCAGCAAGTACTACGCCCCGAAGAACTTCAACTTCTTCTATTTCTTTGGTTCCCTCGCACTGCTCGTTCTGGTCAACCAGATCGTTACCGGTGTCTGGCTGACCATGAGCTACACCCCGTCGGCGGAAGAGGCATTCGCTTCCGTCGAATACATCATGCGCGACGTCGAGTACGGCTCGATTCTGCGTCTGCTGCACTCCACCGGCGCTTCGGCGTTCTTCATCGTGGTCTATCTGCACATGTTCCGTGGCCTGCTCTACGGTTCGTACCAGAAGCCGCGTGAACTGGTGTGGGTCTTCGGCATGCTGATCTACCTGGCGCTGATGGCTGAAGCCTTCATGGGTTACCTGCTGCCATGGGGGCAGATGTCCTACTGGGGCGCCCAGGTGATCATCTCGCTGTTCGGTGCGATCCCGGTCATCGGCAACGACCTGACCCAGTGGATCCGTGGTGACTACCTGATTTCCGGTATTACCCTGAACCGCTTCTTCGCCTTGCACGTTGTTGCCCTTCCGATCGTGATTCTCGGTCTGGTGGTGCTGCACATCCTGGCGCTGCACGAAGTGGGTTCGAACAACCCGGACGGCGTGGACATCAAGAAACACAAGGACGAGAACGGCATACCGCTGGACGGCATTGCCTTCCATCCGTACTACACCGTGAAGGATATCGTCGGTGTGGTGGTGTTCCTGTTCATCTTCTGCTCGATCGTGTTCTTCTTCCCGGAGATGGGTGGTTATTTCCTCGAGAAGCCGAACTTTGAAGTGGCGAACGCCTTCAAGACTCCAGAGCACATCGCTCCGGTCTGGTACTTCACCCCGTTCTACGCGATCTTGCGTGCGGTTCCGGACAAGCTCTTCGGCGTAATCGCCATGGGTGCGGCCATCGCGGTGCTGTTCGTCCTGCCGTGGCTGGACCGCAGTCCGGTCAAGTCGATGCGCTACAAAGGCTGGATGAGCAAGATCTGGCTCTGGGTATTCTGCATTTCGTTCGTGATTTTGGGTGTTCTGGGCGTATTGGCGCCTACTCCTGGGCGTACGTTGCTGTCGCAGGTATGTACCTTCCTGTACTTCGCCTACTTCATTCTGATGCCGTTCTATACCCGGCTCGAGAAGACCAAACCGGTTCCGGAAAGGGTGACTGGCTGATGAAAAAACTATTTGCGGTATTGATGCTCGCGGCACTGCCGGTGTTCGCTTTCGCTGCTGAACACGGTGGTCCGGAGCTGGAAAAAGTCGACATCGACGTATCGGACAAGGCTGCCATGCAGGATGGCGCGCGTACTTTTGCCAACTATTGCATGGGTTGCCACAGCGCCAAGTTCCAGCGTTATGAGCGTGTTGCCGATGACCTCGGTATTCCTCATGAACTGATGCTCGAGAAGCTGGTGTTCACCGGCGCCAAGATCGGCGACCACATGAACATCGGCATGCAGCCGGCTGACGCCAAGACCTGGTTCGGTGCGGCTCCGCCCGACCTGACCCTGGTGGCTCGCGTTCGCGGTACCGACTGGCTCTACGGCTACCTGAAGTCGTTCTACGAAGATCCATCGCGTCCTTGGGGCGTGAACAACAAGGTCTTCCCGAACGTCGGCATGCCTAACGTCCTGGTCGGCCTGCAAGGTCGTCAGGTGGTCGGTTGCAAACAGGTCCAGATCGTCGAAGACGGCAAGAAGCAATTCGACCCGTTGACCGGTACGCCGCTGACTCATGAGGCGTGCGATCAACTGACGATCGTGCCGAAGAGCGGCACTTTGAACGAAGAGCAGTTCGATGAGAAGGTCAAGAATCTGGTAACCTTCCTGGCTTACTCGGCTAACCCGGTTAAGCTGCAGCATCAGCGCATCGGTACATATGTATTGCTGTACCTGGCGTTCTTCTTCGTATTTGCATATCTGCTCAAGCGTGAATACTGGAAAGACGTGCACTGATAAAGCTTCAAGCATTTGCTGTTAATCGCGCGCGCCCAAGGGCGCCTCTGAAGGTGTAACGAGTCTGGTCTGCCAGTCGTTACCGGAGGCGCCCTCTGGGCGCGTTCGTTTTTCCGCTTTCGATCATTTCTACAAGCGAGGAGGACCGCCATGGGCGTGACCAATCGGTTGGCCTGTTACTCCGACCCCGCCGACCACTATTCCCACCGAGTGCGAATCGTACTGGCAGAGAAGGGTGTCAGCGCCGAGATCATCTACGTGGAAGCGGGTCGCCAGCCGCCTAAACTGATCGAAGTGAACCCTTATGGCAGCTTGCCCACCCTGGTCGATCGGGACCTGGCGTTATGGGAGTCCACGGTGGTGATGGAATACCTGGATGAGCGCTATCCGCATCCGCCACTGTTGCCGGTGTATCCGGTGGCGCGTGCCAACAGTCGTCTGCTGATGCACCGCATCCAGCGTGACTGGTGTGGTCTGGTGGATCTGATTCTGGATTCGCGCACCAAGGAAGCGGCTCGTGCCGTTGCGCGCAAGGAGCTGCGTGAAAGCCTGACCGGCGTGTCGCCGTTGTTCGCCGACAAGCCGTTTTTCCTCAGTGAGGAACAAAGCCTGGTGGATTGCTGCCTATTGCCAATACTCTGGCGATTGCCGATTCTGGGTATTGAACTGCCGCGGCCTGCCAAGCCGCTGCTTGATTACATGGAGCGCCAGTTTGCGCGTGAGGCTTTCCAGGCGAGTCTGTCTGGCGTCGAACGCGATATGCGCTAAGGCTTAAGGAGCCGCTATGAACTCCAGTCGACCTTATCTGGTCCGCGCGCTCTATGAGTGGATTGTGGACAACGACTGCACCCCGCACATACTCGTGAACTCCGAGTATCCGTCGGTTCAGGTGCCGCAGGGGTTTGCCAGTGATGGGCAAATCGTCCTGAACGTATCGCCTCAGGCTGTGCGTCACCTGCACATGGACAACGAGGCAGTCAGCTTCGAAGGCCGCTTTGGCGGCGTGCCGCATACGCTGTATGTGCCTATCGCATCGATCCTGGGTATCTACGCCCGGGAGAACGGCCAAGGCATGGTGTTCGATCTGGAGTCGCCTATGGGTGATGAGGACGAGATCGAGCCGGATGACGATATTCCGCCACCGGATAGCGAGCCGCCGCGCCCAAGCGGTCGACCCAGTCTGAAAGTGGTGAAATAAAAAAAGGCGATCCGAAAGGATCGCCTTTTTATTTGCCTGCATTCCGGCATTGCCGGAATGTGCGTGTATCAGTCGATGTATTCGAACAGCTTCACAATCTTTTGCACACCGGATACGCCCTGCACCAGATTGGTCGCCTGGGCAGCTTCCTGCTTGGTCAGCAGGCCCAGCAGATAAACGATGCCGTTCTCGGTCACGACCTTGATCCGCGAACCTGGGATGTTCGGGTCGGTGAGCATCTGGGTCTTGATCTTGGTGGTCAGCCAGGTGTCGTTCTGGCGAGCCAGCAGCGAGGAAGGTGGCAGGACCTGCAGTTCGTTGTGTACGGTCTTGACCCGCTGAACGGCGGCAGCGGCCTGTTCGGCCTTGGCCTTGAGGTCGGCACGCGGGGTCTGGCCGGCGAGCAATACGACGCCGTTGAAGCTGGTGACCACGATGTGCGAGTCGTTATCCAGGGCAGGATCGGCCTTGGCGACGTTCACGCCGACTTTGGTATCGATCAGGGAGTCGTCGATCTTGCTGCCGAAGGTGCGGGTGCCGCGGTCATCTTCAATGGGCGCTTCACGGCTGGCATTAACCACCGAGGTGCAGCCGCTGATGCCGAGGCACAGGGTCAGGGCCAGTAGGCCGAGGCGATTAGGGGTCATTCTTCACTCCCGAACAATTGGCTGTCGATCAAGTCGCAAAGGCAGTGGATCGCCAGCAGGTGGACTTCCTGAATACGAGCGGTGACGTTGGCGGGTACGCGAATCTCCACGTCCTCGGGCAATAGCAGCGACGCCATGCCGCCGCCATCGCGACCGGTCAATGCTACGACAATCATTTCGCGATCATGTGCGGCCTGGATCGCTTGAATTATGTTCGCCGAGTTGCCGCTGGTGGAAATCGCCAGCAGAACATCGCCCGGCTGGCCGAGGGCACGGATCTGCTTGGAAAAGACTTCGTTGTAGCTGTAGTCGTTGGCGATCGAGGTAATGGTCGAGCTGTCGGTGGTCAGCGCGATGGCCGGCAGGCTCGGACGCTCGCGCTCGAAGCGGTTGAGCAGCTCGGAGGAGAAGTGCTGGGCGTCGCCGGCGGAGCCGCCGTTGCCGCAGGAGAGCATTTTGCCTTCGTTGAGCAGGGCGTTGACCATCACCTGGCTGGCTTGCTCGATGTGCGGTGCAAGTACTTCCATCGCCTGTTGCTTGGTGTCGATACTGGCCTGAAAAAGCTGGCGAATTCGGGATTGCATGTCCATCTGTGTGACCTTAATGAGCGCGGCTGTCCGGCACGTGAATGTGCAGCCCGCAAAGCAAAGAGCAAAAGTGTTGGGCGGTTTCCGGTTCGGGGTGCAGGCGATCAGCTGTCGAAGGCATTTTGTAACCAGTTCAACTGATCGAGGTCGCTATCAATGGCAACCACATCGAAACGGCAAGGGGAATTGGCCCAGCGCGATTCGCGCTGAAGAAAAAATTGCGCGGCAAAAATCAGTTTCTGCCGTTTGCGCCCATCGATGCTATCGAGCGCGCCACCCCATTGAGTGTTTTTTCTGTAACGAACTTCAACGAATACTACTGTATCGCCATCCAACATGACCAGATCAAGCTCGCCGCGTTTACACAACCAGTTCTGCGCCACCAGGCGCAGACCCTGTTGTTGAAGATGCTCGAGCGCCTGGCGCTCGGCATCTTTACCGCTTTGCTGGCGTGACCTGTCAGGCATCAGCGCGAGGTGTCCGGCAGGCGCTGGACCTGACCGTTGACGAACTCGGCCCATGGCAACTGACGCACGACCCGCTGGTTCTGCGACATGCCCAGGCTGCCCGACTGACCTTCGATGCGGCTGTCCGGCAGGGCCTTGAGTTGGCCCAGGCGTGGCGCCAGGCGATAGGCGTCGACACCCATTGCATACAGGCGGCCCAGGCTGCTGGCAGCTTGTGGCCATTGAGCGGTGACCTGCTTGCGCAGCGGGTCATTGGCGTCCAGCAACCATGGGGTTTCGCAGAAGCGGATACCGTTCATGTCGTTGTACTGGTTCACGTCGCCGCTGGCGCTGAATACATGGGAAGTGGCATAGACCGGAACGTCGCCTGCGTACTGGAAGTTCAGGGTCGGCTTGATCTGTTGAGCCTGTTGCGGTGTGGCAGCCAGGAAGATGAATTCGATGTCCTGGCGACGGGACGGCTGGGCGGCAACCTGCGAACCTACAGTGCTTTGCAGGCTCTTGGCGCGACCTTCGCTCTGACGCAGCTGGAACATGTCGGCAATCTGCTGGGCCAGTTGCACCGGCTGATCGACGCGCTCGGTGGCAACGATGGTGCCGCCGTTGGCTTGCCAGTCCTGGCTGAACGCACGCATCACGCGGTCGCCCCATTCGCCTTTCGGAACCATGATGGCAGCGCGGTGCAGGCCGTCGGCACGGGCGCGGCGGGACACTTCGCGGGCTTCGTCTTCAGCGGCCAGACCGAACTGGAACAATTGGGCCGGACCTTGATCTCCTTCGCTGTAGTTCAAGGCCAGAGTGGTAATTGGCAGTTGCGGGCGAGTGCTCAGCTGTTTGACCAGCGGTTTTTCCAGCGGGCCGACGACCAGCTGCACGCCATCGGCCTGAGCCTTGCGATAGAACTCGTCGAGGGAGGTGAGCTTCGAGCTGTCATAGAACTCAATGGCTGGGGGCTTCTGACCGGCTTGTTGGGCCTGGTAGTGAGCGGCCATGAAGCCTTCGCGCAATGCCTTGCCAACCGAAGCCAGCTGGCCATCCTGTGGCAGCAGCAGGGCAATTTTGCTCAGGGGCTGGCTGGCCAGTTCCTTGAGTTTGGTCAGAGGCAACGGCAGTTGAATGGCGGCGGGGTGTTTCGGATTGTCCGCGCGCCATTTGTCGATGGCGGCCTGTTGCTGTTCCACGGTGCCGGCGGATTTGACCGCCAGTGCCAGGCTCATCCAGCCACCGAGGTCGTCGGTGGTGTTCGGCTGCAGCTGGTCGGTCGGCAACGAGGCGATCAGCGCCCAGATGGCTTCGTGGTTCTTGCTGGCGGCTTCACCGCTGAGCATCGGTGCAATGAAGATCCGCTCGCGCGCGGCAGCCAGGGTCTGGCCGTCGGCTTCAAGGGCGCGGGCGCGAACGGTGCCGGTGCGCACTTGCTGCTCTTCCGGCAATTCACCCAGACGCTGCATGCTCGGATGGTTCAGGGCGGTCAGGGCGGCTTTCGGCTGGTTGCGGGCCATGGCCAGTTCCGCGGCCAGTGTGCTGGCGAAGACCTGCTGGCCAGGCTTGAGCTGCTCCACGGGCACTTGCTGCAGAATTTGCGCGGATTGGGCGGCATTGCCCTGGCGATAGGCCAGGTCCGCTGCGCTCAGGCGCAACAGGGCGGCATCTTCCGGGGATTTGCTTTGGGCGGCCTTTTCCAGCAGTTGCTCGATACTGGCATCCGGGGTCCGTGGGAGTTCGCCAAGGCTGGAGGAGGGCGAGCTGGCGCAAGCGGCCAGCAAGGCAGCGAGGCAGAGGGCAGTGAACAGCCGCAGGCAAGCGATCATGTAAGCGTTCCTGATACTCGATCAAATTAGCGTGGAATTGTACCCAAGCGCTGGCCGGGGCGCGATGTTGCAGGCGTTAATCGATCAATTTAGCTGGTGCAAATGTTGCGCTGCGCCACAAACGACGGCAAAACCAGGTGTTGCCGGTGTCTGTCGCGAGTGCCGCTACGCGCTACAATGGCCGCTTTATCGATCATGAGGTGTGCGCTTTGACTGCTCCAGGTGCTTTGAATTCCGCTGCGGGCTCGCTTTATGTGGTGGCGACGCCCATCGGCAACCTGGATGACATCAGTGCGCGCGCGCTGAAGATCTTGCGCGAAGTCGCGCTGATCGCGGCCGAAGATACCCGTCACTCCCAGCGCCTGATGCAACACTTCGGCATCTCCACGCCGCTGGCGGCTTGCCACGAGCACAATGAGCGCGATGAAGGCAGCCGCTTCATTACCCGTCTGCTGGCGGGCGACAATGTCGCGCTGATCTCCGATGCCGGCACGCCGCTGATTTCCGATCCGGGCTATCACCTGGTGCGCCAGGCTCGCGCCGCCGGGATCAATGTGGTGCCGGTTCCGGGCGCCTGCGCCTTGATCGCCGCGTTGTCGGCGGCGGGGTTGCCGTCCGATCGCTTCATCTTCGAGGGTTTCCTGCCGGCGAAGGCCGTGGGAAGGCGCGCGCGTCTTGAAGCTATAAAGGAAGAGCCGCGCACGCTGATCTTTTATGAGGCCCCGCACCGCATTCTCGAATGCCTGCAGGATATGGAACTGGTGTTCGGCGCCGAGCGTCCTGCCTTGCTGGCGCGCGAATTGACCAAGACCTTCGAAACCCTCAAAGGGCTGCCGCTGAGCGAACTGAGTCAGTTCGTCGAGTCCGACAGCAATCAGCAGCGTGGCGAGTGTGTGGTGCTGGTCGCGGGCTGGTCCGCTCCCGAGAGCGAAGATGCGGTCAGCAGCGAGGCGATGCGCGTGCTCAATCTGTTGCTCGAAGAAATGCCACTCAAGCGTGCGGCAGCCTTGGCGGCGCAAATTACCGGCGAGCGCAAGAACGTTCTCTACCAGGTTGCGCTGGATAAACAGAAGGGCGAGTAAAAACCGACGCAAAGGCATGGCTGAAGGGTTTTAGCGCTTGTTCTTCAGGCGCTCTGCCGTTAACCTGCGCGGCGGAGAGTCGATCGGACAGTCGCTGCCCTCTATGAAAATTAGAGGGGGGAGGAAAGTCCGGGCTCCATAGGGCGAAGTGCCAGGTAATGCCTGGGAGGCGTGAGCCTACGGAAAGTGCCACAGAAAATAACCGCCTAAGCGCTTCGGCGCCGGTAAGGGTGAAAAGGTGCGGTAAGAGCGCACCGCACGTCTGGCAACAGTTCGTGGCTAGGTAAACCCCACTTGGAGCAAGACCAAATAGGGTCCCAAGGCGTGGCCCGCGCTGGGACCGGGTAGGTTGCTAAAGATGTCCAGTGATGGCCATCGTAGACGAATGACTGTTCAAGACAGAACCCGGCTTACAGATCGACTCTCCACCTTTTTCTTTCCTCTGCTTGAATCATTGAGCAGGGTGCCAGTGATAGCAATTTCCCTCCTTTCAGAATCGTCGGCGTAGCACTTTCGTAATACCGAAAAAATCTTACTCTTAATAAATCACATTAACTTCCGCGCGCAGATCTCTGTGTTAATTGAAGTTATTGGTCGGTTTTCTCTGCCCGATTCTCGTGTCTCCTCCTTTTACGCTCCTAAATCTCAGTTCTGTAAGGGTTTTCCTTTAATGCGCGCCTTGACGGTGCGGTGGGCGCATTCCTATAGTGTGCACAAGTGGCGGAAAGTGGCACGAAGTGGGTTTTTTGAGCGCAAAACGCTAACATTTGGAGAAACGCTGACGTGTTTCGCGGAGCCAATGCAATCAGTCTCGATGCAAAGGGCCGTCTCGCCATGCCGAGTCGGTACCGTGACGAGCTCGATTCGCGTAGTTCCGGTCAGTTGATCGTCACCATTGATGCCGTTGATCCATGTTTGTGTGTTTACCCACTCGATGAGTGGGAAATTATCGAAACCAAACTGCGCGCACTGCCTTCGCTTCGCGAAGAGAACCGCCGTCTGCAACGTTTATTGATTGGTAATGCCGTCGACCTCGAGCTCGATGGCAGTGGTCGTTTTCTGGTTCCGCCGCGTCTTCGTGAATATGCCAAGTTGGATAAGCGCGCGATGTTGGTAGGCCAACTGAACAAGTTCCAACTGTGGGACGAGGATGCCTGGAATGCGGTTGCTGCCGCTGACCTGGCAGCTATTCAACAACCGGGCGCGATGCCTGATGAACTGCGTGATTTGATCCTGTGACTATTGATAGCGGCTTTAACCACATCACCGTACTGCTTGACGAAGCCGTCGAGGCTCTCGCCGTACGCCCTGATGGCTGCTATCTGGATGGCACGTTCGGGCGCGGCGGGCACAGCCGGTTGATCCTCAGTCGGCTCGGTCCGGACGGTCGACTGCTCGGATTCGACAAAGACCCTCAAGCGATTGCCACCGGGCAGACGCTAGCGGCCGAAGACGGCCGCTTTGTCGTTGTGCAGCGCAGCTTTGCCGAGCTTGGATCCGAAGTCGCCCAGCGCGGTCTGCACGGCAAAGTCAGCGGGATTCTGCTCGACCTCGGCGTGTCCTCGCCGCAGCTCGACGACCCTGAGCGCGGCTTCAGTTTCCTCAATGACGGTCCTCTGGACATGCGCATGGACCCGTCCCGCGGGGTCAGCGCGGCCGAGTTCGTCAACACCGCATCAGCGGAAGAAATTGCCCGCGTATTCAAGGAATACGGCGAAGAGCGTTTTTCCGGACGCATGGCCCGTGCAGTAGTCGAGCGTCGCGACATCAAGCCGTTCGAGCGCACCGCTGACCTGGCCGAAGTGCTGAAGGTCGCCAATCCTGCCTGGGAAAAAGGCAAGAATCCGGCGACCCGTGCGTTCCAGGGCCTGCGCATTCACGTCAACAACGAACTGGGCGATCTGGAAGCCGGCCTCGAAGCTGCGCTGGATTGCCTGGAAGTGGGCGGTCGCCTGGTCGTAATCAGCTTCCATTCGCTGGAAGACCGCATCGTCAAACTGTTCATGCGCAAGCTGGTGAAAGGCGAAGCCGACAACCTGCCGCGTAACCTGCCGGTTCGGCACGTCGCGTTCGAACCGAAAATCAAAATCCACGGCAAAGCGCAGACGGCCTCCGACGCCGAACTCAAAGCCAACCCACGTTCCCGTAGCGCCGTCATGCGTGTCGCGGAGAAGTTGCGGTGAGCAAGCTTTTCGCCAAGCCACTGCCCGGCGGCAGCTTTTTCATGCTGCTGCTGTTCGTTGGCGTGCTCATTTCTGCCATCGGCGTGTCCTACAGCGCGCACTGGAACCGTCAGTTGCTGAACTCGCTGTACAACGAGCTGAGCGTGCGCGACAAGGCGCAGGCCGAATGGGGCCGGTTGATTCTTGAACAAAGCACCTGGACCGCTCACAGCCGTATCGAAGTGCTGGCCACCGAACAACTGAAAATGCGCATTCCCGGTGCCGCCGAAGTGCAGATGGTGGCGCCATGATGAAACTCGAAGGCGCACTCTTTCCCTGGCGCTTCCGCCTGGTGGTGGGCTTGCTCGGCGTGATGGTGGCAGCGATCGCGTGGCGGATCATCGATCTGCAAGTCGTCGACCGTGACTTCCTCAAAGGTCAGGGCGATGCGCGCAGCGTACGTCATATTCCTATTCCGGCTCACCGTGGTCTGATCACCGACCGTAACGGCGAGCCGCTGGCCGTCAGTACGCCGGTCACCACCCTGTGGGCCAACGCCAAGGAAATGCAACTGGCCAAGGAAAAGTGGCCGGCACTCGCCGCCGCACTGGGACAGGATCCGAAAGCCCTGGCCGAGCGTCTCGAAGCACAAGCCAATAAAGAGTTCATCTATCTGGTGCGCGGGCTGACGCCTGAGCAGGGCCAGGCCGTACTCGATCTGAAAGTACCGGGCGTCTACGGCATCGAAGAGTTCCGCCGTTTCTATCCGGCAGGTGAAGTCACCGCGCATATGGTCGGCTTTACCGATATCGACGACCACGGGCGCGAAGGTGTCGAACTGGCCTATGACGAATGGCTGGCCGGGGTGCCGGGCAAACGGCAAGTGATCAAGGATCGGCGAGGCCGGCTGATCAAGGATGTCCAGGTCACCAAAAACGCCAAGGCCGGAAAGCCCTTGGCGTTGTCCATTGACCTGCGCCTGCAATATCTGGCCAACCGCGAGCTGCGCAACGCGATCATCGAGAACGGCGCGAAGGCCGGCAGCCTGGTGATCATGGACGTGAAGACCGGTGAAATCCTCGCCATGGTCAACCAGCCGACCTACAACCCGAACAACCGTCGCAACCTGCAGCCGGCAATGATGCGTAACCGCGCGATGATCGACGTGTTCGAGCCGGGTTCGACCATGAAAGCGATCTCTATGAGCGCCGCCATCGAGACCGGACGCTGGAAACCGAGCGACAGCGTCGAGGTGTATCCGGGGACCTTGCAGATCGGCAAGTACACCATCAAGGACGTGTCCAAGACCGAAGGTCCGGTGCTGGACATGACTGGCATTCTGATCAATTCCAGTAACGTCGGCATGAGTAAGGTCGCGTTCGATATCGGCGGCGAAACCATCTTCCGTCTGGCGCAGAAACTCGGCCTCGGCCAGGACACCGGCCTCGGTTTCCCGGGTGAGCGTGTCGGCAACCTGCCGAACTACCGCGAGTGGCGCAAGGCCGAGACGGCCACGCTGTCCTACGGCTATGGTATTTCCGTGACGGCGATCCAGCTGGTGCATGCCTTCTCGGCCCTGGCGAACAACGGTCGTCTGGCTCCACTGACGCTGATCAAAACCGACAAGGCGCCGCAGACCACCCAGGTCCTGCCGGAAACCGTCGCGAAAACCATGCAAGGCATGCTGCAACAAGTGATCGAAGCCCCGCGCGGTGTGTTCCGTGCTCAGGTTCCGGCGTATCACGTGGGCGGCAAGTCGGGTACTGCGCGCAAAACTTCGGTCGGCACCAAAGGCTACGCCGAGAACTCCTACCGCTCGCTGTTCGCTGGTTTCGGGCCGATGAACGATCCGCGTTACGCCATCGTGGTGGTCATCGACGAACCGACCAAGGCCGGTTACTTCGGTGGCCTGGTATCGGCGCCGGTGTTCAGCCGCGTGATGTCCGGGACCCTGCGCCTGATGAACGTCACCCCCGACAACCTGCCACCTGTTCAACAAGTCAACGCCACCCCGGTCGTTCCGCTGAAAGCCAATGGAGGGCGCGGCTGATGTCATTGAGTCTGAATAAAATCTTCCCCCATGCCGGCCACGATCTGTTGATCCGTGAATTGGCGCTCGACAGTCGCAATGTCCGCGCAGGCGATCTGTTCCTCGCGGTACCTGGCGGCAAGTTCGACGGCCGCGCGCACATTGCCGATGCCTTGCAGCGCGGTGCTGCTGCCGTGGCTTATGAAGTCGAAGGCGCCACCGTGCTGCCGATCACCGAAGTGCCATTGATTCCGGTCAAAGGCCTGGCTGCACAACTGTCGGATATCGCCGGCCGCTTCTATGGCGAGCCCAGCCATCACCTGAACATGGTCGGCGTGACCGGCACCAACGGCAAAACCAGCGTGACCCAACTGGTCGCCCAGGCGCTTGACCTGCTCGGTCAGCACTGCGGCATCGTCGGCACTTTGGGCTGCGGTTTCTACGGTGCGCTGGAAAGCGGCCTGCACACCACGCCGAACCCGATTGCCATGCAAGCGACCCTCGGCGACCTGAAAAAGGCCGGTGCCAAGGCCGTCGCCATGGAAGTTTCGTCCCACGGTCTGGACCAGGGGCGGGTCACCGCGCTGGCCTTCGACGTGGCGGTGATGACCAACCTTTCCCGGGATCACCTGGATTACCACGGCACCATGCAGGCCTACGGCGAAGCCAAGGCCAAGCTGTTTGCCTGGAACGATTTGAAATGCAGGGTGGTGAACCTCGATGACGATTTCGGCCGCCAGTTGGCTGCCGAGAAACGTGAATCGCGACTGATCACTTACAGTCTGCTCGACAGCAGCGCCTACCTTTATTGCCGCGAAGCAACTTTCGACGACGAAGGCGTGCGCGCCACATTGGTTACGCCTCAGGGCGAACACCACCTGCGCAGCACCTTGCTCGGCCGTTTCAACCTGAGCAACGTATTGGCTGCGGTCGGTGCCTTGCTCGGCCTGGACTATGCCCTCGACGAAATCCTCAAGGTATTGCCGAAGCTCGAAGGCCCGGCCGGCCGCATGCAGCGTCTCGGCGGTGGCACTCAGCCGCTGGTGGTGGTCGATTACGCCCACACTCCAGATGCCCTGGAAAAAGTCCTGACCGCGCTGCGTCCCCATGTCAAAGGCCGTTTGCTGTGCCTGTTCGGCTGTGGCGGCGACCGTGACCGCGGCAAGCGCCCGCTGATGGCTGAAGTGGTGGAGCGTTTGGCCGACGGCGTCCTGGTCACCGACGACAACCCGCGTACCGAAGACCCGGCAATCATTTTCGATGACATCCGCGCCGGATTTGCGGCTGTGGATAAAGTCACTTTCGTGGCCGGTCGCGGCAAGGCCATTGCCCAATTGGTCGCTGAAGCTTCGGCGGATGACGTGATCGTCCTGGCGGGCAAAGGTCACGAGGACTACCAGGAAATCAACGGCGTGCGCCACGCCTTCTCCGATCTGGTCGAGGCTGATCATGCCCTGACCGCCTGGGAGGTGGCCCATGCTTAAGGCCCTGAAACTCAGCGAACTGACCAGCGCCCTCAATGGCCGTCTGCTCGGTGCCGATGCCAGCTTCGACGGCGTCAGCATCGACAGTCGCGCGATCAAGCAGGGCCAGTTGTTCGTTGCCTTGACCGGTCCGCGTTTCGACGGTCACGACTACTTGAACGACGTGGCGGGCAAAGGCGCCGTTGCCGCACTGGTCGAGCGCGAAATCAAAGACAGCACCCTGCCGCAATTGCTGGTCAGCGATACCCGTCAGGCGCTGGGGCAACTCGGTGCGTTGAACCGCGCCGCATTTACCCAGCCAGTGGCTGCGATCACCGGTTCCAGCGGCAAGACCACGGTCAAGGAAATGCTCGCGAGCATCCTGCGCACCCGCGGTTCGGTGCTGGCTACCCGTGGCAACCTGAACAACGACCTCGGCGCGCCGCTGACTCTGCTCGAACTGGCACCGGAACACACTGCCGCGGTCATCGAGCTGGGCGCTTCGCGTCTGGGTGAAATTGCCTACACCGTCGGCATGACCAAACCCCACGTGGCCATTCTGAACAACGCCGGGACCGCCCACGTTGGCGAGTTCGGCGGTCCGGAAAAGATCGTCGAAGCCAAAGGCGAGATCATTGAAGGGCTGGCAGCCGATGGCGTCGCCGTTCTCAATCTTGACGACAAGGCCTTCGAAATCTGGAAGAAGCGCGCAGATGGTCGCAAGGTGCTGACCTTCGCTCTGACCAACAGCCAAGCCGACTTTTACGCCAGTGACCTGGCGACCGACGCGCGCGGCTGCCCGTCGTTCAACCTGCACACGCCTGAAAGTGTGGAGCATGTTCAACTGAACCTGCTCGGCACCCATAACGTCGCCAATGCCATGGCCGCCGCGGCTGCCGCTCACGCACTGGGCGTGTCGCTGTTCGGCATCGCCACGGGCCTTGGCGCGGTGCAGCCGGTCAAGGGCCGCACCGTCGCGCAACTGGCCAGCAATGGCATGCGTGTGATCGATGACACTTACAACGCGAACCCCACCTCGATGTGCGCCGCCGTTGATATACTCGCCGGCTTTTCCGGCCGCACCGTCCTGGTGCTCGGGGATATCGGCGAATTGGGCGATTGGGCGCAGCAGGGGCACCGCGACGTGGGCGCATACGCCCGTGGCAAGGTTTCCGCGCTGTACGCCGTCGGACCGATGATGCAGCACGCCGTCGACGCCTTCGGCCCACAGGCCTTTCACTTCAGCACGCAGGCTGAGCTGATCAAGGCGCTTGGCGCCGAGCAAGACACAAACACCACCATTTTGATCAAAGGCTCGCGCAGCGCAGCGATGGAAAACATCGTTGCCGCACTGTGCGGTTCCAGTTTGGAGAAACATTAATGCTGCTGCTGCTAGCGGAGTATCTGCAACAGTTCTACAAAGGCTTCGCGGTCTTCCAGTACCTGACCCTGCGCGGGATTCTCGGTGTACTGACCGCGCTGGTTTTGTCGCTGTGCTATGGCCCGTGGATGATCCGCACCCTGCAGAACCGTCAGATCGGCCAGTCCGTTCGCAACGATGGTCCGCAATCGCACCTGTCCAAGTCGGGCACCCCGACCATGGGCGGCGCTCTTATTCTGTCTTCGATCGGCGTCAGCACCCTGCTGTGGGCTGACCTGAGCAACCGTTATGTCTGGGTGGTCCTGCTGGTCACCCTGCTGTTCGGCGCCATCGGCTGGGTCGATGACTATCGCAAGGTGATCGAGAAGAACTCCCGTGGTCTGCCGAGCCGCTGGAAGTATTTCTGGCAATCGGTGTTCGGCCTGGGCGCGGCGATCTTCCTTTATATGACTGCCGCCACACCGGTGGAAACCACCCTGATCCTGCCGATGCTCAAGGACTACAGCATTCCGCTGGGCGCTGGCTTCATCGTCCTGACCTATTTCGTGATCGTCGGCTCGAGCAACGCGGTCAACCTGACCGACGGCCTCGACGGCCTGGCGATCATGCCGACCGTGATGGTCGGCGGTGGCCTGGGGATCTTCTGCTACCTGTCGGGTAACGTGAAGTTCGCCGAATACCTGCTGATTCCTTATGTACCGGGCGCGGGCGAGCTGATCGTGTTCTGTGGCGCACTGATCGGTGCGGGCCTGGGCTTCCTGTGGTTCAACACCTACCCGGCACAAGTCTTCATGGGTGACGTCGGCGCACTGGCACTGGGTGCCGCGCTGGGCACCATCGCGGTGATCGTCCGTCAGGAAATCGTCCTGTTCATCATGGGCGGTGTGTTCGTGATGGAAACCCTGTCTGTCGTCATTCAGGTTGCCTCCTTCAAGCTGACCGGTCGCCGTGTGTTCCGCATGGCTCCGATTCACCACCACTTTGAACTCAAGGGCTGGCCCGAGCCGCGCGTGATCGTCCGTTTCTGGATCATCACCGTGATTCTCGTGCTGATCGGCCTTGCCACGCTGAAGCTGAGGTAGAACCCGTGTCCCTGATAGCTTCTGACCACTTCCGCATCGTTGTCGGCCTCGGCAAGAGCGGCATGTCCCTGGTTCGCTTCCTGGCGAACCGGGGCGTGGCGTTTGCCGTGGCCGATACGCGGGAAAATCCACCGGAACTGGCCACGCTCAAGCGTGACTATCCGCACGTGGAAGTGCGTTGTGGCGAGCTGGATGTCGAATTCCTGTGCCGTGCCGACGAGCTCTACGTGAGCCCCGGCCTGGCGCTGGCGACTCCGGCCCTGCAGGCTGCAGCTGCCCGTGGCGTGAAGCTGTCCGGCGACATCGAGCTGTTCGCGCGTAACGCGAAGGCGCCGATCGTGGCCATCAGCGGTTCCAACGCGAAAAGCACCGTGACCACCCTGGTCGGCGAAATGGCGGCCGCGGCCGGCAAGCGCGTCGCCGTCGGCGGCAACCTCGGCACGCCGGCGCTGGACCTGCTGCGCGACGACGTCGAGCTGTACGTGATGGAGTTGTCGAGCTTCCAGCTGGAAACCACCGACCAACTCAACGCCGAAGTCGCGACCGTGCTCAACATCAGCGAAGACCACATGGACCGCTACAGCGGCCTGCCGGCCTACCATCTGGCCAAGCACCGGATCTTCCGTGGCGCGAAACAGTTCGTGGTCAATCGCCAGGACGCCCTCAGCCGTCCGCTGATGGGCGAGGGCCAGCCTTGCTGGACCTTCGGACTGACCAAGCCGGACTTCAAGGCTTTCGGTCTGCGTGAGGAAGATGGCGAGAAATACCTGGCCTTCGAATTCCAGAACCTGATGCCGGTGCGCGAGCTGAAAATCCGCGGCGCCCATAATCAGTCCAACGCCCTGGCGGCCCTGGCCCTCGGCCATGCGGTCGGCCTGCCGTTCGATGCCATGCTCTCGGCCCTGCGCAACTTCGCCGGGCTCGAACACCGTTGCCAGTGGGTCCGTGACCTGGATGGCGTCGGCTACTACAACGATTCCAAAGCCACCAACGTCGGCGCCGCCCTGGCTGCCATCGAAGGTCTTGGCGCGGACATCGACGGCAAGATCGTGCTGATCGCCGGCGGCGACGGCAAGGGTGCCGAATTCAAGGATCTGCGTGGTCCGGTGGCCGCCAACTGCCGCGCCGTCATTCTGATGGGCCGTGATTCCGACAAGATCGGTGAAGCCATTGGCGACGCCGTGCCGCTGATTCGCGCAGGCTCTCTAGTCGAAGCCGTTGAACAGTGCCGCGCCGCTGCCCAGCCGGGCGATGTAGTGCTGCTGTCGCCAGCCTGCGCCAGCTTCGACATGTTCAAGAACTACGAAGACCGTGGTCACCAGTTCGTCCGCGCCGTGGAGGATCTGGCATGAGCCTGAAGGGCATCATCAAGCCGTATCCATCACCGCTGATTACCGGACGCGGTATCGATCTCGACTTCCCGATGCTCGCCGGTTGCCTGGCGCTGTTGGGTCTGGGCCTGATCATGATCGCCTCGGCATCGACCGAAGTGGCGGCCGTGCAGTCGGGCAGCCCGCTGTATTACATGATTCGTCACCTGATCTACGTGGTGCTGGGCCTTGGTGCCTGCATCGTCACCATGATGATTCCGATCGCCACCTGGCAGCGCCTGGGCTGGTTGATGCTCATTGGTGCCTTCGGCCTGCTGGTGATGGTGATCATTCCGGGCATCGGCCGTGAGGTGAACGGTTCGATGCGCTGGATCGGCTTCAGCTTCTTTAACGTACAGCCGTCCGAAATCGCCAAGGTGTTCGTGGTGATTTATCTGGCCGGTTACCTGGTACGTCGTCAGAAAGAAGTGCGCGAGAGCTGGATGGGCTTCTTCAAGCCGTTCATCGTGCTGCTGCCGATGGCGGGTCTGCTGCTGATGGAGCCGGACTTCGGTGCCACCGTCGTGATGATGGGCGCCGCAGCGGCGATGCTGTTCTTGGGCGGGGTCGGGCTGTTCCGTTTCTCCCTGATGGTGGTGTTGGCGGTCGGTGCCGTGGTGCTGTTGATTCAGATGCAGCCCTATCGTATGGCGCGTCTGACCAACTTTGCCGACCCTTGGGCCGACCAGTTCGGTGCCGGTTATCAATTGTCCCAGGCGCTGATCGCCTTCGGTCGCGGCGAGTGGCTGGGCGTCGGCCTGGGCAACAGCGTGCAGAAGCAGTTCTACCTGCCGGAAGCCCACACCGACTTCGTGTTCTCCGTCCTTGCCGAAGAACTGGGCGCCGTGGGCTCGCTGTGCACGGTCGCGCTGTTCGTCTTCGTCTGTATTCGTGGCATGTACATCGGCCTGTGGGCCGAGAAAGCCAAACAGTTCTTTGCGGCCTATGTCGCTTACGGCCTGTCGTTCCTGTGGATTGGTCAATTTCTGATCAATATCGGGGTGAACGTCGGTCTGCTGCCGACCAAGGGTCTGACCTTGCCTTTCCTCAGTTATGGCGGCAGCTCGCTGGTGATCTGCTGTGCCTGTCTTGGCCTGCTGCTGCGCATCGAGTGGGAGAGTCGAACCCACCTGGGCAGCGAAGAGATGGAATTCCATGAGAGCGACTTCGCCGAGGAGCCGAATCATGGGCGCTAACGTATTGATCATGGCCGGCGGTACCGGCGGCCACGTATTCCCGGCGCTGGCCTGTGCCCGCGAATTCCAGGCGCGCGGTTACACCGTGCACTGGCTCGGCACGCCGCGCGGCATCGAAAACGAACTGGTGCCGATGTCCGGCATCGAACTGCACCGTATCAACGCCAGCGGCCTGCGGGGCAAGGGCAAGCTGTCGCTGCTCAAGGCACCGTTCATGCTGCTCAAGTCGGTCTGGCAGGCACGGGCGATCATTCGCCAGTTGCAGCCGGTCTGCGTGGTCGGATTCGGTGGTTATGTGACCGGTCCTGGCGGTGTCGCCGCCAAACTGGCTGGTGTGCCGGTGATCGTTCACGAGCAGAACGCCGTGGCCGGTACCGCCAATCGGTTGCTGGTGCCGTTGGCCGCTCGAGTCTGTGAAGCGTTCCCCGACACCTTTACCCTGTCGAGCAGCCGACGGACCACCGGTAACCCGGTGCGCACCGAGCTGTTCCTCGAAACACCGCGAGCCGCCCTGGGCGGTCGCAAGGCGCGTTTGCTGGTCCTGGGCGGAAGTCTTGGGGCAGAGCCGTTGAACAAGTTGCTGCCTGAAGCCCTGTCGCAAGTCGCTCCCGACCTGCGCCCGGAAGTGTTCCATCAGGCCGGCAAAAACCACGATGAAGTGACTGCAGAGCGCTATCGCGCGGCTGGCGTCGAAGCGCAGGTGCAGCCTTTCATCAAAGACATGGCCCAAGCCTATGGCTGGGCCGACCTGGTGGTGTGCCGCGCAGGCGCGCTGACCATCAGTGAACTGGCTGCCGCCGGTCTGCCCTCGATGCTGGTGCCCTTGCCCCACGCGATCGACGATCACCAGACCCGCAACGCCGATTATTTGGCCCGTGAAGGCGCTGCCTTCCTGATGCCGCAAAGAACGACCGGCGCAGCGGATCTTGCCGCGCGCCTGACAGAGGTCCTGATGCAACCGCAACGACTGAACGATATGGCCACTGCGGCCCGCCGCCTGGCAAAACCCGACGCCACCCGTAACGTGGTCGATACCTGCCTGGAGGTGGCCCATGGTTGAGAATCAGAAAGCCATGCCACAACCGGAAATGCGCCGCATCCGTCGCATCCACTTCGTCGGTATCGGCGGCGTGGGCATGTGCGGGATTGCCGAAGTGCTGTTGAACCTGGGCTATGAAGTGTCCGGCTCGGACCTTAAAGCTTCGCCGGTTACCGAGCGTCTGGAATCCTTTGGTGCACAGATCTTCATCGGCCACCGCGCCGAGAACGCTGCCGCTGCCGACGTGTTGGTGGTGTCGAGCGCCGTCAACACCTCCAACCCGGAAGTCGCCAACGCCCTGGAGCGCCGCATCCCGGTGGTGCCGCGCGCCGAGATGCTGGCCGAGCTGATGCGCTATCGCCACGGCATCGCCGTCGCCGGTACCCACGGCAAAACCACCACCACCAGCCTGATAGCTTCGGTGTTCGCCGCCGGTGGCCTGGATCCGACCTTCGTGATCGGTGGCCGTCTGAATGCCGCGGGCACCAATGCCCAGCTCGGCACCAGCCGTTATCTGATCGCCGAGGCCGACGAAAGCGATGCTAGCTTCCTGCACCTGCAGCCGCTGGTCGCTGTGGTCACCAACATCGATGCCGACCACATGGCAACCTACGACGGTGACTTCAACAAACTGAAGAAAACCTTCGTCGAATTCCTCCACAACCTGCCGTTCTATGGTCTGGCCGTGGTTTGCCTGGACGATCCTGTCGTGCGCGAAATCCTGCCGCAGGTCAAGCGTCCGACCGTGACCTACGGCTTCGGCGAAGACTGCGACGTGCGCGCCATCAATGTGCGCCAGCAGGGCATGCAGACCTTCTTCACCGTGCTGCGTCCGGATCGCGAGCCGCTGGATGTTTCGGTGAACATGCCGGGCAACCACAACGTACTCAACGCACTGGCGACCATCTGCATCGCCAGCGACGAAGGCGTCAGCGATGAAGCTATCGTCCAGGGCCTGTCGGGCTTCCAGGGCGTCGGCCGTCGTTTCCAGGTCTACGGCGAGCTGCCGGTCGAAGGCGGCAACGTGATGCTGGTCGACGACTACGGTCACCACCCGACCGAAGTCGCGGCGGTGATCAAGGCCGTGCGTGGTGGCTGGCCGGAGCGCCGTCTGGTGATGGTCTACCAGCCGCACCGCTACAGCCGTACCCGCGATCTGTACGACGACTTCGTCAATGTACTGGCCGATGCCAACGTCCTGCTGCTGATGGAAGTCTATCCGGCCGGCGAAGAGCCGATTCCGGGCGCCGACAGCCGCAAGCTGTGCAACAGCATCCGCCAGCGCGGCCAACTCGACCCGATCTACATCGAGCGTGGCATCGACCTGGCACCACTGGTCAAGCCGCTGCTGCGTGCCGGCGACATCCTGCTGTGCCAGGGCGCCGGTGACGTCGGCGGCCTTGCCCCGAGTTTGTTGAAGAGTCCGTTGTTCACCGGCGCCGTGGCTGCGCCGGTCGAGGGGAAGTTGAAATGACCGCTGCCTACGCCAACCTCGTCTCCACCATCGCGCCGAAGGATTTCGGCCGCGTCGCCGTGCTGTTCGGCGGCAAGAGTGCCGAGCGCGAAGTCTCCCTGAAGTCGGGCAACGCTGTCCTCGACGCACTGCAGAGCGCCGGTGTGGATGCGTTCGGTCTCGATGTCGGCGATGACCTGCTGCAGCGTCTGCTGAACGAAAAAATCGATCGCGCCTTCATCATCCTCCACGGTCGTGGCGGTGAAGACGGCAGCATGCAGGGCCTGCTCGAATGCCTGGGCATTCCCTACACCGGCAGCGGCATCCTGGCCTCGGCCCTGGCTATGGACAAGCTGCGCACCAAGCAGGTCTGGCACAGCCTGGGTATTCCGACGCCACGTCATGCGGTGTTGAGCAGCGAGGCCGATTGTATTTCCGCCGCCGCGGAACTGGGCTTCCCTTTGATCGTCAAACCGGCCCATGAAGGTTCAAGTATCGGGATGGCCAAAGTGACTTCCGCGTCCGAGTTGATCGACGCCTGGAAAGCGGCCAGTACCTATGATTCGCAAGTGTTGGTCGAGCAATGGATTCATGGTCCGGAGTTCACCATCGCCACCCTGCGTGACCAGGTGTTGCCTCCGATTGCCCTGGGCACGACCCACAGCTTTTACGACTACGACGCCAAGTACATCGCCAACGATACCCAGTACCGCATTCCGTGCGGGCTGGACAGTGCCAAGGAAAAGGAACTCATGGACCTCACGGCCAAAGCCTGTGAGGCGCTGGGTATCGCCGGCTGGGGCAGGGCGGACGTGATGCAGGACGCCGACGGGCAGTTCTGGTTTCTGGAAGTCAACACCGCACCGGGCATGACCGATCACAGCCTGGTGCCGATGGCGGCCCGTGCCGCCGGTCTGGATTTCCAGCAACTGGTTCTGGCCATTCTCGCCGAAAGCGTTGCCCGCAACGCCGCCGACAAGCAAGAGTCGCGAGGTTAAGACCATGCAAGGCGCACAGTTGAGACATCAGCCTCCCGCTACCGGCCGCAAGCCGGTGCCACGGGGTGCCAGCCGAATGGTGGCCAAAGAGCCGATGTCCGCGCGCCTGCCCAAAGCCAATTTCGGCTTTCTGAAAAGCCTGTTCTGGCCGGTGCTGCTGGTGGCATTGGGGTTCGGTACTTACGAAGGCGCGCAGCGTTTGATGCCCTACGCCGACCGGCCGATCACCAAGATCAACGTTCAGGGCGACCTGAGCTACATCAGCCAGCAGGCGGTGCAGCAGCGAATCGCCCCGTACGTGGCGTCGAGCTTCTTCACCATCGACCTTGAGAGCATGCGCACCGAGCTGGAACAGATGCCATGGATCGCCCACGCCGAAGTGCGTCGGGTATGGCCGGATCAGGTGGTGATTCGCCTCGAAGAGCAACTGCCGGTGGCTCGTTGGGGCGATGAGTCGCTGTTGAACAACCAGGGTCAGGCGTTCACTCCGCGTGAACTGGCCAATTACGAACACCTGCCGCAGCTGTTCGGCCCACAACGGGCCCAGCAGCAGGTGATGCAGCAATACCAGGTACTGAGTCAGATGCTCAGGCCGCTGGGCTTCTCCATCGCACGTTTGGAGTTGCGTGACCGAGGCAGCTGGTTCCTGACCACCGGCCCCGGCAGCGCGGGCCCCGGCATCGAGCTGCTGCTCGGACGCGGCAACCAGGTAGAAAAGATGCGCCGTTTCATCGCCATCTACGACAAGACGCTTAAAGAACAGATTACGAACATTGCGCGCATCGATCTGCGCTACGCCAACGGCCTTGCTGTTGGCTGGCGGGAACCTGTAGCGCCTCCGGCAGCCCAACCCGCTGTCGCGAAGAATTAAGAAGAGGCAGGACCCATGGCAAACGTGCAAAGCGGCAAAATGATCGTCGGTCTCGATATCGGCACCTCCAAGGTGGTGGCGCTGGTAGGCGAGGTCGAGGACAACGGCACGCTGAATATCGTCGGAATCGGTACTCACCCCTCCCGTGGCCTGAAGAAGGGCGTGGTGGTGAACATCGAGTCCACCGTGCAGTCGATCCAGCGCGCTATCGAAGAAGCGCAGCTGATGGCTGGCTGCCGCATCCACTCGGCCTTCGTTGGCGTGGCCGGCAATCACATCCGCAGCCTGAACTCCCACGGCATCGTGGCGATCCGTGATCGCGAAGTCAGCTCCGCCGACCTGGAGCGCGTTCTGGACGCCGCCCAGGCCGTGGCGATTCCCGCTGACCAGCGCGTCCTGCACACCCTGCCGCAAGACTATGTGATCGATAACCAGGAAGGCGTTCGCGAACCTCTGGGCATGTCCGGCGTGCGTCTGGAAGCCAAGGTTCACGTGGTCACCTGCGCCGTCAACGCAGCACAGAACATTGAAAAATGCGTGCGCCGCTGCGGCCTGGAAATCGACGACATCATTCTCGAGCAACTGGCGTCCGCGTACTCGGTACTGACCGACGACGAAAAAGAGCTGGGCGTTTGCCTGGTGGACATCGGCGGCGGCACCACCGACATCGCGATCTTCACCGAAGGTGCGATCCGTCACACCGCAGTGATCCCGATCGCCGGCGATCAGGTGACCAACGACATCGCCATGGCGTTGCGCACCCCGACCCAGTACGCCGAAGAAATCAAGATTCGCTATGCCTGCGCCCTGGCCAAGCTGGCTGGTGCCGGTGAAACCATCAAAGTGCCAAGCGTTGGCGACCGTCCTCCACGCGAGCTGTCCCGTCAGGCCCTGGCCGAAGTGGTCGAGCCGCGTTACGACGAGCTGTTCACGCTGATCCAGGCCGAACTGCGTCGCAGCGGCTACGAAGACCTGATCCCGGCCGGCATCGTGCTGACCGGCGGTACCGCGAAGATGGAAGGCGCCACTGAACTGGCCGAGGAAATCTTCCACATGCCGGTACGCCTGGGCGTGCCGCATGGCGTGAACGGTCTGGATGACGTGGTGCGCAACCCGATTTATTCCACTGGCGTTGGCCTGTTGATGTACGGCCTGCAGAAACAATCCGATGGCATTTCGTTCTCGGGTATCGGCAGCCGCGACAGCTACAGCAACGAAGAGCCGAAAGGCGCCTTGCTCGATCGCATCAAGAGTTGGGTACAGGGCAACTTTTAAAGCAGCTTCGAGCCGCGAGCTTCAAGCGGCGAGAAAGAGCGGTAGAAGTGACAGGCAGTAAAAGCAGTAGGCGAAAAAAACTAGAGAACGTAAAGGAGAGGGAAAATGTTCGAACTCGTAGACAACATCCCCGCAAGCCCGGTCATTAAAGTTATCGGTGTAGGCGGTGGCGGCGGCAACGCCGTGAATCACATGGTCAAGAGCAACATTGAAGGCGTCGAATTCATCTGCGCCAACACTGATGCCCAGGCGCTGAAGAGCATCAGCGCGCGGACCATCCTGCAACTGGGTACCGGCGTGACCAAAGGTCTGGGCGCCGGCGCCAACCCTGAAGTGGGTCGTCAGGCCGCTCTCGAAGATCGTGAGCGCATCGCCGAGGTCCTGCAGGGCACCAACATGGTGTTCATCACCACTGGCATGGGCGGCGGTACCGGTACCGGTGCTGCGCCGATCATCGCCGAAGTGGCCAAGGAAATGGGCATTCTCACCGTTGCGGTGGTGACCCGTCCGTTCCCGTTCGAAGGCCGCAAGCGTATGCAGCTGGCCGACGAAGGCATTCGTCTGCTGTCCGAAAGCGTCGACTCGTTGATCACCATTCCCAACGAGAAGCTGCTGACCATCCTGGGTAAAGACGCAAGCCTGCTGTCGGCTTTCGCCAAGGCTGACGATGTACTGGCCGGTGCCGTTCGCGGTATCTCCGACATCATCAAGCGTCCGGGCATGATCAACGTCGACTTCGCCGACGTGCGTACCGTGATGAGCGAAATGGGCATGGCGATGATGGGTACCGGCTGCGCAAGCGGTCCGAACCGTGCTCGCGAAGCCACTGAAGCGGCCATCCGCAACCCGCTGCTCGAAGACGTGAACCTGCAAGGTGCACGCGGCATCCTGGTGAACATCACCGCCGGTCCTGACCTGTCCCTGGGTGAGTACTCCGACGTGGGTAGCATCATCGAAGCCTTCGCTTCCGAGCACGCCATGGTCAAGGTGGGTACCGTTATCGATCCGGACATGCGCGACGAGCTGCACGTCACCGTGGTTGCCACCGGTCTGGGCGCGAAAATCGAGAAGCCGATGAAGGTGATCGACAATACCGTTCACACCACCATGGCTCCACAGCCACAACAACAGGCCCCTGTTCGTCAGGAAGCTCCAGCGGTGAACTACCGTGACCTGGACCGTCCGACCGTCATGCGCAACCAGGCTCAGGCCGGTGCTGCGGCTGCCGCGAAGCTGAATCCGCAAGATGATCTGGACTACCTGGACATCCCGGCTTTCCTGCGTCGTCAGGCCGATTGATGAAATGTATCAGGGCTATGAAGGTGATTGGTGTTCAGCAAAGGCGTGGTCTGCTATCATCGCCAGCCTTTGTTGATACCAGTTCGCAAATTGCGCTGAAGCGGCCCAAGCCATGATTAAACAACGCACACTGAAAAATATTATCCGTGCCACAGGTGTAGGCCTGCACTCCGGGGAAAAGGTTTACCTGACCCTCAAGCCTGCACCGATCGACACCGGAATCGTCTTTCGCCGTGCCGACCTCGATCCTGTGGTCGAGATCCCGGCTCGTGCAGCCAACGTCGGCGAGACAACCATGTCGACGACGCTGGTCAACGGTGACGTGAAAGTGGACACGGTGGAGCACTTGCTCTCGGCCATGGCTGGCCTGGGCATCGATAACGCCTACGTCGAGCTCTCCGCGTCCGAAGTCCCGATCATGGATGGTAGCGCTGGACCCTTCGTATTTCTGATTCAGTCGGCTGGCCTGGAAGAACAGGACGCAGCCAAGAAGTTCATCCGCATCCTGCGGGAAGTGACAGTGGAAGACGGCGACAAGCGCGCCACTTTCGTCCCTTTCGACGGGTTCAAGGTGAGCTTCGAGATCGATTTCGATCACCCGGTTTTCCGTAACCGTACACAAAGTGCAAGCGTGGATTTTTCCAGCACTTCGTTCGTAAAAGAAGTCAGCCGCGCCCGTACCTTTGGTTTCATGAGTGACATCGAGTACCTGCGCAAGCACAACCTCGCACTCGGCGGCAGCGTTGAAAACGCGATCGTGGTTGATTCCGATGGCGTACTGAACGAAGACGGCCTTCGCTATGAAGACGAATTCGTGAAGCACAAGATTCTCGATGCAATTGGTGACCTCTACCTGCTGGGCAACAGCCTGATTGGTGAGTTCAAGGGCTTCAAGTCCGGCCACGCACTGAACAACCAGCTGCTGCGCAAGTTGATTGAGCAGACAGATGCCTGGGAAGTCGTGACGTTTGAAGACGCCAGCACTGCACCGATCTCTTACATGCGTCCTGTTGCGGCCGTGTAAGTAAAAAACCTCTCTAGTTTTTTAAAGGCTGCCTTCGGGTGGCCTTTTTTTATTTCCGAAATTTGGTCTCGACCCCCTGTAGGAGCGAGCATGCTCGCGATGGAGGACGGAACACCGCGGGGCATCAGGTTTCCCGCGTTATCGTTGGCGACCATCGCGAGCATGCTCGCTCCTACAGAGGGTACGCACTGACCACCTGATTACGCCCCCCATCCTTGGCCTGATACAGCGCCTTGTCCGCTGCAAACAGCAGCTGCTCAAGACTGATATCACTGGCGGTGGTCCAGGTACTGATGCCGATGCTCACTGTCATGGGCCGTTCATCACCGGCTACCACCGGCAATTCTTCGACCTGTTCTCGAATGCGCTCGGCGATCTGCCGGGCGCCGTAGTTGTCGGTTTCCGCCAGGATCACCGAAAACTCCTCGCCCCCATAGCGGGCCACCAGGTCGGTCGGGCGGTGGACGTTGGCGCTGATGACTTCGGCCAGCGAGCGCAAGGCTTCATCGCCTGCCGGATGACCGTGACGGTCGTTGAAGGCCTTGAAGTGGTCGGCATCGATCATCAGCACCGACATTGGTTTGCCGGAGCGCTGTGCGCGGAACCATTCATGGCGCAGCGTCTGATCGAGGGTCCGACGGTTGGCCACGCCGGTCAGGGCATCGGTGGCGGCCAGTTGTTCAAGCTCCTTCTCGATGCAGTGGCGCAGACGCAGTTCGCGGCAGAGCAGCAAGGTCAGCCACAACAACGCCAGACACAGAACCCCGGTGGCGCCGCTGATGACAATCGCCGTGCGTTTCCAGGCTGCGAACACTTCATCGCCGGACAGGGCGACGATTACCGTCAGCGGCAAGTTGCCGACCCGGCTGAAGGTATACAGCCGTTGCCGCTGGTCAACGCTCGACACACTGTCAAAGCTGCCGCTGCGTTCCCGCAGCATACGCACGACGTTGGGCCGGCCGGCATAGCTCTTGCCGATTGAACTGCCTTGCAGAAAAGGCTTCTGTGCCAGCAGCAAGCCGTCGTCATTGATGATGGTAAGGGTGCTGTCGGTGCCGATGTCCAGGCTGTTGAACAACTGCTCGAAGTACTCCAGACGCATCGAAGCCACCGCGACGCCCAGGAACTCACCGCTGGCCGAGGATACGCGCCGGCTGAAACTTATTTGCCATTCGTCGTTGAACTCGCAGTCGCAGCGGGTCTTGTACGGGCGGCTGATGAACAGGCCGACGTCACGATTGAAGGCATGGGCGAGGAAGTATTCCCTGTCGGCGAAGTTGCCCGGCTTGGGCTCGATCAATGAGGAGTCGGCGAGCACCTCTCCATGCTTGTCGAGCAACAGGATGTCGCTTTTGAAGCGCGCCGTGGCGGAGCGGTCGAACAGCACCAGTTGGCGAACCTGCGCCGACACCTGCTTCAGATCATCCCTGTGCGCGGCGGCGATCAGGCCTTGCAGGGTCAGGTCATAGAGCTCGACCGTGCGCAGCACATCGGCGTCGATCAGTTGCGCGATGGTGGTCGCACTGCGCGTGGCGGTCTGGTGAGCGTTGGCGCGTTCGCGAATCAGCAGAAAGGTGACGATGGCGATAATCGCGATGACGGTCAGGCTGCTGCCGAGGATCACCAGAAGCTCGGGCCGCCCGGCGCTGCTTGCACGTTGAGGGGTACGGCGTACGGTCATGGGGCTGAAGTCTGCGGGAATGACTGATTAAGCGTAGTCCCATACCCCGATCCCTGTAGGAGCGAGCATGCTCGCGATGGTGGTCAACGATAACGCGGGGCATCAGGTTTCCAGCGTTATCGTTAACGACCATCGCGGGCAAGCCACGCTCCCACAGGTAATACGTCGTCCATGGGGCAACGCGAATCGTTGCGATGACTGTAATAACAAACGAAAAAAAGGCCGCTGGTGAGGGCGGCCCTGGTGACAATTTTCACGGGAAGAGCCGTGAAAATGTCGGGGGAAACTGGAGCGTTGCGCGGGAATCAGCTGTCCTTCAGGACTTCGCCCCGAGACTGGGAGCTGGAGGCTTGCGGGGCTTGAGTGGCTTGCTGAGCCTTGGCCGTCATCTCGGTCTGGTGCTCTTCGTAAGCGGCGGCGCGTGCGGCGTTCTGGGCGACGAACGCTTGCGACTCTTCAGCCATGACGAAAGGAGAAGCGATCAACGAGGACAAAACGAAAGCGCTGGCAATACCCATACTGTTGGACATCTTTAAAACCTTCTTGCTTGGCAAGTGCTGTTTGGTGCGAGCAAAGATAAGGATGTCGGCCGATGGGAAAAAGAGCGGATTCATGAAAGGACTGTTACGTGAAAAGCAAAGATCGCAGCCTTCTCAAACCGGCAAATGAATCCCGAAGGTATTCATCCCGTGGTCACTGCGCACGAACACATCCCCGCCATGCATCAACGCGATCGCCTTGACGATCGCCAGCCCCAGGCCGTGGTTGTGCCCGCTATTGCTGCGCGAGGCATCGACCCGGTAGAAACGCTCGAACAGCCGTGACAGGTGTTCGTTGGAGATCGGTGAACCCGGGTTGGCCACGCCGATGCTGATCCGATGCTCCTCGGCCTGGATTTGCACCTGAATCACCTGGCCCGGCTCGGTGTGCTGCACCGCATTGTTCAGCAGGTTGATCAGCGCCCGCCGTAGATGGGCGATCTCGATTTCCACCTGGGCATCGCCGCTGACCTGCACCTGAACCTGGGCATCTTCGAGGATGAAATCCAGGTACTCGAGGGTCGTCGCCACCTCATCGGCCAGGGACGTGGAGGTGAGTTTGGTGGCCTTGCTGCCCTGGTCCGCGCTGGCCAGAAACAGCATGTCATTGATGATCGAACGCAGCCGCTCCAGCTCCTCGAGGTTCGATTGCAGGACCTCGAAATAATGCTCCGCCGAACGCCCCCGGGTCAGCGCCACCTGGGTCTGACCGATCAGGTTGGTCAGCGGCGAACGCAGTTCATGGGCGACGTCGGCGTTGAAGGATTCGAGTCGCGAGTAGGCCTGCTCGACACGCTCGAGAGTGGCGTTGAACGAGTTGACGAACTGATTCAATTCCGGCGGCAACGGCGACAGTCGCAAGCGTCCGGAGCGCAGCGGCGGCGCCAGGCGTTGGGCTTCCTGGGACAGTTTGATCAACGGCTTGAGGCCGATCCGCGCCACCCAGTAACCCAGCGCCGAGGCCAGCAGCACGCCGACGATCGCCAGGCTGATCAAGGCGATCAGCAACTGATGCTGGGTGTGTAAAAACGTCTCGGTATCGATGCCGATCATGAAGCGCAGCGGTGGCCGTTGATCCTTGGCCGGGAACTGGCTGACCAGCACTTTGAGCGGGTAGGGCTGGCCGGGCAGGGACATGTCGCGCATGCCCAGCGGGCCTTGGGCAAACTCGCGGATCTGCGGCGTGAGGTTGCCGTATTCGTAGCGAGGATCGCCGCTGGTGATCCAGAAACTGATGCGCTTGTCCTCTTCGCCGAGCAGCTTGAGCTTGTTGTTGATCTTCACCCAATGCTCCGGCGTGCCGTAACGGCCGACCGTGGATTCGAGCACGCTGTAACGCGCATCCAGTTCGGCTTCCGGCAGCAGGCCGAGGCCCTTGTCGACCTGCTGGTACAGCGCCCAGCCGATCAACAGGAACACCAGCAGCGCCACCAGGGTGAACATGCCGCTCAGGCGCAGGGCGATGCTGTTACTGGACACCACGGCTCTCCAGCACATAACCCATGCCACGGATCGTGTGCAGCAGTTTTTCATCGAAGGGGCCGTCGAGCTTGGCCCGCAGACGTTTGATCGCGACTTCGACGACATTGGCGTCGCTGTCGAAATTGATGTCCCAGACCATCTCGGCGATGGCGGTTTTCGAAAGGATTTCACCCTGACGCCGGGCCAGCACGCTGAGCAGCGAGAACTCCTTGGCGGTGAGGTCCAGGCGGGTGCCGGCGCGGGTGGCCTTGCGGCTGATCAGATCTATCCACAGGTCGGCGATGCTCACCTGTACCGGTTCGTGGCCGCCACTGCGACGGGTCAGCGCTTGCAGGCGGGCCACCAGTTCGAGGAAGGAAAAGGGTTTGCCCAGGTAATCGTCGGCACCGTCACGCAGGCCCTTGATGCGATCTTCGACGCGCTCGCGGGCGGTGAGCATGATCACCGGTGTCTGTTTGCGCGCACGCAGCGCGCGCAGTACGCCGAAGCCATCGAGGCCGGGCAGCATCACGTCGAGGACGATCACCGCGTAGTCGCTTTCCAACGCCAGGTGCAGGCCTTCCACGCCATCGCGGGCCAGGTCCACGGTGTAACCCTGTTCCGTCAGGCCGCGGTGCAGATAGTCCGCGGTTTTCTCTTCGTCTTCGATAATCAGGACACGCATGACCCCGCCTCAGTCTGTGGTCGCCAGCGCCGGTACGGGCGTGGTTTTGGGCCGATGAAATAGCCGCTCGAGCCATAAGTATATGACCGGCGTGGTGAACAGCGTCAGCGCCTGGCTAACCAACAGGCCGCCGACCACCGCGATCCCAAGCGGTTGGCGCAGCTCGGCGCCGGTGCCGTAGCCGAGCATCAGCGGCAGGGCGCCGAGCAGGGCGGCGAGGGTGGTCATGATGATCGGCCGGAACCGCGTGAGACAGGCCTGGAAGATCGCGTCCTCCGGAGACAGGCCGCCCTTGCGCTGCGCCTCCAGGGCGAAGTCGATCATCAGGATGCCGTTCTTCTTGACGATACCGATCAGCAGCACCAGGCCGATCAGCGCCATGATCGAAAAGTCCTGGCCGCAAATCCACAGCATGATCACCGCACCGAGTCCCGCCGCCGGCAGGGTCGAGATGATGGTCAGCGGGTGCACGAAGCTCTCGTAGAGCACGCCGAGAATGATGTACACCGCCACCAGCGCCGCGAGGATCAGCCATGGCTGACTGGCCAGCGAACTCTGGAACGCCTGGGCCGCGCCCTGGAAGTTGCCGCTGATCGCCACCGGCATGCCGATGTCGGCCTTGGCCTGGTCGAGCATGATCACCGCATCGCCCAGCGCCACGCCGGGGGCGAGGTTGAACGACAGGTTGGCGGCCGGGAACATGCCGTCGTGGGCGATGGACAGCGGGCCGACGGTGGGCGCATCGAAGCGAGCCAGCGCCGACAGCGGCACCATCTCGCCACTCAGCGGCGAGCGCAAATAGAAGTAGTTGAGGCTTTCGGCCTTGCCGCGCTGTTTGGTGTCCAGTTCCAGAATCACGTTGTACTGGTTGACCTGGGTCTGGAATTCGTTGATCTGGCGTTGGCCGAAGGCGTCGTACAGCGCTTCGTCGACATCGCTGGCGGTCAGGCCGAAGCGCGCCGCGGCGCTGCGGTCGATGCTGATGTGAGTGATGCTGCCGCCCAGTTGCAAGTCGTTGGAAACATCGCGGAACGCCGGGTTGCCGCGCAGTTTTTCCGTCAGGCGCTGAGTCCAGGTGCTCAGCACCGCGCCGTCGTTGCTCTTGAGCACATACTGGTATTGGGCACGGCTCGGGCCGGAGCTGAGGTTGATGTCCTGGCCGGCGCGCAGGTACAGGACGATGCCGGGGACTTTCATCAGTTGCGGGCGAATCCGGTCGATGAACTGACTGGCGGACACATCGCGATCGCCGCGTTTTTTCAGGGCGATCCAGAAGCGGCCGTTGGCGATGGTCTGATTGCTGCCCGAGACGCCGACCGAGTGCGAGAACGTCTGGACCGCCGGGTCGGCCGCGACGATTTCGGCCATCGCCAGGTGTTTTTTCACCATGTCGCCGTAGGAAATATCCGCGGCCGCTTCGGTGGTGCCGAGGACGAAACCGGTGTCCTGCACCGGGAAGAAGCCTTTGGGAATGAAGATGTATCCGCCAACCGCCAGGGCTACCGACAGGCCGAATATGCCGAGCATCAGTTTCTGATGCACCAGCGCGCGGCGCAGACCTTTCTCATACAGGGCCAGCAGGCGTTCGCCGAAGCCCGGTTTAGCGTGGGCATCGTGCACCGGGGCGCGCATGAACAGCGCAGCCAGGGTCGGCGCCAGGGTCAGGGACACCACCACCGAAATCAGAATGGTCGAGGTCGCGGTCAGGGCGAACTCCTTGAACAGCCGCCCGACCACGCCGCCCATGAACAGCAGCGGAATGAACGCCGCCACCAGCGAGAAACTGATCGAGACCACGGTGAAGCCGATTTCCCCGGCGCCCTTGATCGCCGCCTCGCGCATGCCGTCGCCGGCCTCCAGATGCCGGTGAATGTTCTCCACCACCACAATTGCATCGTCGACCACAAAGCCCACGGCGACCACGATCGCCACCAGGGTCAGGTTGTTCAGGCTGAACCCCATGACGTACATCAGGGCGAAACTGGCAACCAGCGAAACGCCGAGCACCGCCGACACAATCAGCGTCGCCGACAGCTGGCGCAGGAACAGCGCCATCACCGCCACCACCAGCATGATGGCGATCAGCAGGGTGATTTCCACTTCATGCAGCGAGGCGCGGATGGTCTGAGTGCGGTCGATCAGGGTCTTGACCTGCACCGAGGCCGGCAGCATCGCTTCCAGGCCCGGCAGTGCGGCCTGAATGCGGTCCACGGTCTCGACGATGTTGGCCCCCGGCTGGCGGAAGATCACCAGGTTGACCCCAGGCTGCGAACCCGCCCAGGCCTGGACGTAGGCATCTTCCGAGCCGTTGACCACCTTGGCCACGTCCTTGAGGTGGACCGGTGCACCGTCCTTGTAGGACACGATCAGTTGGCTGTAGTCCTCGGGATGAAACAACTGGTCGTTGGTGGACAGGGTGGAAATGCTCGACTCGCCGTACAGCGCACCCTTGGCCAGGTTGAGGCTGGTCTGCTGAATCGCCAGACGGATATCGGCCAGGGTCAGGCCGATGGCCGCCAGTTTGTCCGCCGAGACCTGGACGCGAATCGCCGGACGTTGCTGACCGGTGATGTTGACCTGTCCTACACCGTCGATCTGGCTGATCTGACGGGACAGCAGGGTTTCGGTCAAGTCGCTGAGTTCGGGGCCGGGCATCAGCGACGAGTTGACGCTGAGGATCAGCACCGGGCTGTCGGCCGGGTTGACCTTGCGCCAGGTCGGCAGGTTCGGCATGTCCTTGGGCAGCTTGCCGGCGGCGGTGTTGATCGCCGCCTGCACTTCCTGGGCGGCGGTGTCGATGCTCTTGTCGAGGGTGAATTGCAGGGTCAGGTTGGTCGAGCCAAGCGCGCTGCTCGAGGTCATCTGGGTCACGCCGGGAATGGCGCTGAACTGCACTTCAAGAGGCGTGGCTACCGAAGATGCCATGGTTTCCGGGCTGGCGCCGGGCAGTTGCGCCGCCACCTGGATGGTCGGGAATTCCGCTTCGGGCAAGGGCGCCACCGGCAGCCGCGGGAAGGCGATGACGCCCAGCAGCACCAGGGCGAAGGTCAGTAGCACCGTGGCTACCGGGTGGTCGATGCACCAGGCCGATACCGAACCGTGGCCTTTCATTGCGCGGCCTCCGATTGCACCACTTGCGCGGGCTCGGTCAGCACTTGCACGGTGGAACCGGGCTTGAGCCGCGACTGGCCGTCGCTGACCAGTACGTCACCGGGCTTCACGCCCTTGATGATGTTCTGGCCGCTGGTCTGGTAGACCATTTCCACCGGGACCGTTTCCACCTTGTCGCCCTGGACGCGGTAGACGAACGGCTGATCCAGGCCGCGCTGTACGACAGTGGGCGGCACCACCAGCGCATCCTTGTCGAGGGCTGTCTGAATTTTTACCGTCACCAGCAGGCCCGGCCAGAGCTTCTGCGAGGCGTTGTTGAATTCGGCCTTGGCGCGGATGGTCCCGGTGTTGGCGTTGATCTGGTTGTCGATAAGAGTCAGGTGGCCTTCGCCCAGCAGGTTGCCGGTTTCACCGTCGGTATCGGCACCGATGTAGGCCTTGACCGGGGCGTGTTGCGGGTCGCTGATCAGGCCCTGCAGGGTCGGCAGCATCTGTTGCGGCAGGGAGAATTCCACGGCGATCGGGTCGATCTGGGTGACGGTGAACAGGCCCTGGGTGTCGGTCATGCGCAGGAAGTTGCCTTCGTCCACCGTGCGAATCCCGACGCGGCCGGTGACCGGGGAGCGAATCTGGGTGTAGGACAGTTGCACCTGAGCAGCGTCAATCGAGGCCTGGTTGCCCTGGGCGGTGGCCTTGAGCTGGTTGACCAGTGCCTGTTGCTGGTCGTAGGTCTGTTTCGAGACGCCGTCGTCGACGCTCAGCAGTTTGTAGCGCTTGAGGTTGACCAGGGCCACTTGCAGTTGCGCCTGGCTCTCGCCGAGCTGCGCCCTAGCCTGGTCGAGGCTGGCGCGGATCGAGCGGTCGTCGATGGTGGCCAGCAGGTCGCCCTTGGTCACCAGTTGGCCTTCCTTGACCATGATTCTGGTCAGGATGCCGTCGATCTGCGGACGGACCACGACGCTGTGCAGCGACAGCACCGAGCCGATGCCGCTGACGTAGCGGGGCACGTCTTTTTCGGCGACGTTGATCACCCGCACAGGGATGGCGTTGGGCGCGGCGAGTTTGGTCTTGGCAGGTTTGGTGGCATACCACAGGCCCAGCGCTGCCAGGAGGATCAGAAGGGCGACGAGCAGGACGGGCTTTTGCTGGATTCGCATTCGGGAGAGGCGCCAGGGCAGGGTTATAGGATTGGTATGTTCCTTTATAAACCTGTTTGGCGGTCAGGAAGGTGACTGCTAACTGACGGCGTTGTCAGTTTTCTCTCAATTTGTGGGAGCGAGCCTGCTCGCGATGAATGCACGCACACCGCGGGCATTCAGGCAGCCAGTGTCATCGTTGACCACCATCGCGAGCAAGCTCGGCTCCTACAGTGTTTGGGGCGTTCACAGGTTTTGTGTATGGCCACAGAACCTGTGGGAGCTGGCTTGCCAGCGAAGGCGGCCTGACAACCATCCCAATTGCACGAATGTACCCAGCCCAAAATTGTGGGAGCGAGCCTGCTCGCGATGAGTGAACAGACACCGCGAACATTCAGGCAGCCAGCGTCATCGTTGACGACCATCGCGAGCGGGCTCGCTCCCACAGGGATCAGGTGGCGACTCGGGCTCCGGCCAGGCTGCCGCTCAGTTCATACGCCGCCAGTTCCGCCTGGTGCGCCGCCAGCAACTCCGGCAGGGATCCGCGCAGGTATTCGACCCAGGTTTTGATCTTTGCATCCAGGTACTGCCGGGACGGGTAGATGGCGTAGAGGTTCAGTTCCTGGGAGCGGTAGTTGGGCATCATGCGTACCAGCGAGCCGTTGCGCAGGCCTTCGATGGCGGCGTAGAGGGGCAAGACGCCGACGCCCATGCCGCTGGTGATTGCGGTTTTCATGGCGTCGGCGGAGTTCACCAGGAAGGGGGAGCTGTTGATGGTGACCATTTCCTGGCCGTCCGGGCCGTCGAAGGCCCATTTTTCCAGGGGGATGACCGGGCTGACCAGGCGCAGGCAGGAGTGGTTGAGCAGGTCGGCGGGTTTTTGCGCGCAGCCGTTGGCTTTGACGTAGGCCGGGGAGGCGCAAACGATGCTGTAGGTGATGCCCAGGCGCTGGGACACGAAACCCGAGTCCGGCAGTTCGCTGGCGAGGACGATGGATACGTCGTAGCCCTCGTCGAGCAGGTCCGGGACGCGGTTGGCCAGGGTCAGGTCGAAGGTCACGTCCGGGTGGGTCTTGCGGTAGCGGGCGATGGCGTCGATGACGAAGTGCTGGCCGATACCGGTCATGGTGTGCACTTTCAGTTGTCCGGCCGGGCGGGCGTGGGCGTCGCTGGCTTCGGCTTCGGCCTCTTCGACGTAGGCCAGGATCTGTTCGCAGCGCAGCAGGTAGCGCTTGCCGGCTTCGGTCAGGGCGATGCGTCGGGTGGTTCGGTTGAGCAGGCGGGTTTGCAGGTGGGCTTCCAGGTTGGAGACCGCGCGCGAGACGTTGGCGGTGGTGGTGTCCAGTTGCACGGCGGCGGCGGTGAAACTGCCGGCCTCGGCCACGTAACTGAAGGCGCGCATGTTTTGCAATGTGTCCATGGGGTGCTCTCGGGTTCGATGGCAAATTGTGACACGAAGTTTCAGGGGCTGAGACCCCCGACTTAGGGATTATCTCGTTAACGGTAACAAAGAATCACAGGAATCCCAGCTTATCGATTGAAACGGCTGCCCATAGAATTTCGGCAGCTCCACGTAGGAGCGTGGCTTGCCCGCGAAGGCGGTCTTGCGGTCAGCATCTTTATCGCCTGACAGACCGTCTTCGCGGGCAAGCCTCGCTCCTACAGGATTTTTCCAAATCTCAGGAATCTTCAGCAGTGCCGCGTCGCATCAGCAGAGCGCTCGAGTCGCTCAGTGTTTTGGCTTTAACCCTGGCAATCAGCGGCTGCATCGGAACCGGAGGTATTGCCCCGCAGGGCAAGGCGCTGGAGGCCAACTCACTGGCCACCGACGAAGCCATCCAGAGCGCCGCCCAGGATGCGCACTGGCCCACCGCCCAATGGTGGCAGGCCTACGGCGATCCGCAATTGAATCGCTGGATCGACCTTGCCGTACAAGGTAGTCCGACCATGGCCATGGCCGCGGCGCGGGTGCGTCAGGCCAAGGCGATGGCCGGTGTCGCCGAGTCCGCCGAATCGCTGCAGATCAATGGCGAGTCCACCCTCAAGCGGCACAACTGGCCCACCGACCCGTTCTACGGCCCGGGCGATCTGGCCAACACCACCACCTGGGACAACAACGCCGCGCTGGGCTTCAGCTACGCCATGGACCTGTGGGGTCGCGAGAGCAACAACACCGAGCGCGCGGTGGACATCGCCCATATGACCGTCGCCGAAGCGCGTCAGGCCCAGCTCGAATTGCAGAACAACATCGTGCGGGTCTACATCGAGTTGTCGTTGCACTACGCGCAGCGGGACATAGTCGAAGCGACCCTGCATCAGCAACAGCAGATTCTCGATCTGGCGCAAAAGCGTCTGAACGGCGGTATCGGCACCCATTTCGAAGTCAGCCAGGCGCAGACGCCGCTGCCGGAAACCCATCGGCAGATCGATGCGCTGGACGAAAAGATCGCCCTGAGCCGCAATCAGCTGGCCGCACTGGCGGGCAAGGGGCCTGGCGAGGGCGCGCAGTTGCAGCGTCCGACGATGTCGTTGGGTGCCGCGCTGAAATTGCCCTCGGCGTTGCCCGCGCAACTGCTCGGTCAACGCCCGGACGTGGTTGCCAGTCGCTGGGAAGTGGCGGCGCAGGCCCGTGGCATCGATGTGGCCCACGCCGGCTTCTACCCCAACGTCGATCTGGTCGGCAGCCTGGGCTACATGGCCACCGGCGGTGGGGCGCTGGAGTTCCTGACCGGGAAGAAGCTCAACTACAGCGTGGGCCCGGCGATTTCCCTGCCGATTTTCGACGGTGGCCGTCTGCGCGCCGAACTGGGTGAGGCTTCGGCGGGGTACGACATGGCGGTGGCCAGGTACAACCAGACCCTGGTCAATGCGCTGAAGAACATCTCCGATCAGTTGATCCGCCGCGAATCGATGGACAAGCAGCAGGCCTTCGCCGCCGAGTCGGTGGCCACGGCGCAGAAGACTTACGACATCGCGATGATCGCCTACCAGCGCGGACTCACCGATTACCTCAACGTGCTCAATGCGCAGACGTTGCTGTTCAAACAGCAGCAGGTCCAGCAGCAGGTGCAGGCGGCGCGGTTGAGCGCCCATGCGGAACTGGTGACGGCGTTGGGTGGCGGGTTGGGGGCGGGGGGGGATGTGCCGGAGGAGAGCGAGACCGCACCGCCTAAAACTCCTCGCCTATTGCAGAGCCTGGTCAATTGAACACAAACCCTGTGGGAGCGGGCTTGCTCGCGAAGGCGGTGTGTCAGGCGACAC
>NZ_JBSVXG010000024.1:0-47035 GCF_054070595.1 Pseudomonas sp. SDO55104_S430
ACATCGATGTTGACTGTACGGGTGCTTTCGCGGGCAAGCCTTGCTCCTACGGGTTTGCGGGGGTGTTCCCTCACGCCGTTCTTGAAGTCCGGCACCGGATGTTCAATGCCTCCACCGCCAGCGAAAACGCCATGGCGAAATACACATACCCCTTGGGCACATGCTGCCCCATCGCATCGGCGATGAGCACCACCCCCACGACGATCAGAAAGGCCAGGGCCAGCATCTTCAGGCTGGGATGTTTATCGATGAAAGAACTGATAGCCCCGGCCGCCAGCATCATGATCAACACCGCCACCACGATGGCCGCGATCATCACCGGCACATGGGAGACCATGCCCACCGCCGTGATCACCGAGTCCAGCGAGAAAACGATATCGATGATCGCGATCTGAACAATGGTGCTCAGAAAGCCGGCGCCCTTTTTGCCGAACTCCGACTCACCCTCCTCCCCGCCTTCCAGCTCCTGGAAAATCTCGCTGCTGCTCTTCCACAACAGGAACAATCCACCGAAGAACAGGATCAGGTCACGGCCGGAAATCCCCTGCCCGAACACCTGAAACAGGTCGGCAGTCAGGCCCATGATCCAGGTGATGGAAAGCAGCAGGAGAATGCGTGTGACCATGGCCAATGCCAGGCCGAAGAAGCGCGTTTTCGGCTGCATGGCCCTGGGCATGCGACTGACCAGAATCGAAATCATGATGATGTTGTCGATACCCAGGACAATCTCCAGCGCTGTCAGGGTGAAAAACGCGATCCAGATTTCCGGATTGAGAAACCATTCCATAACGTCAAAAATTCTCGATTGCTCAAAAAGAGGCATTGCCCAAGGCAATGCCCGTGCGTCGTTATCGCTGCCTCTAGAAGATGTAATCGGTGGTCAGGAAGCTGGATTCACGGTTGTGGATGATGTCGCTGACCAGCGTCTTGTTGCTCTCCTGGAATTTGGTGGCGACCAGCGTGCGAATGGAGAACACTCGCAAGGCATCGTCCACCGACAGCGTGCCCTCGGCGGAGTTTTTACGTCCGTTGAAGGGAAAGCTGTCCGGCCCCCGCTGACACTGCGCATTGATGTTGATCCGTCCGACCTGGTTGGCAAAGGCATCGACCAGCCGTCCGACTTGCGCCGGATTGTTACCGAAGATGCTCAACTGCTGACCGAAATCCGAATCTAGCACGTAGTCGATCACCGTCTGCAGATCCCGGTAGACCACCACCGGCACAACCGGCCCGAACTGTTCTTCGTGGTACACGCGCATGTCGCTGGTGACCGGGTACAGCAAGGCCGGGTAGAAGAAGGTTTCGCAGACTCGGCCGCCACCCGGATTGACCACTTCGGCGCCTTTACTCACAGCATCGCTGACCAGGCCAGTGAGAAACTCCGTCTTGCCCGGCTCCGGCAATGGCGTCAATGCCACGCCGGCCTCCCATGGCATGCCCGGCTTGAGTCCCGCCAGTTTCTGCTGGAACTTGTCGAGGAAGGCACCCACGACGTTTTCATGAACGAAGAGGATTTTCAGTGCGGTGCAACGTTGTCCGTTGAACGACAGCGAGCCGGTCACCGCCTCGGCAACGGCGTTATCCAGATCGACATCCGGCAGGACAATGCCCGGGTTTTTCGCATCCAGCCCCAGCGCAGCACGCAGGCGGTGTGGCTTGGGGTGAAGTTTCTTGAGATCGCTGGCGGCCTTGTTGGTACCGATGAACGCGAAGACATCGATCTTGCCGCTGGCCATCAAGGCACTGACGGTTTCCCGACCGCTGCCGTAAATGATGTTGATGACCCCTGCCGGAAAGCTGTCCCGGAAGGCTTCCAGCAGCGGCCGGATCAGCAGCACCCCGAACTTGGCGGGTTTGAACACCACGGTGTTGCCCATGATCAGCGCCGGGATCAGCGTGGTGAACGTTTCGTTGAGCGGATAGTTGTAAGGCCCCATGCACAGCGTCACGCCCAGCGGCACGCGCCGAATCTGCCCCAGGGTGTCCTGTTCAAGCTCGAAACGGCTGGAACGACGATCCAGTTCCTTCAAGGCATTGATGGTGTCGACAATGTAGTCGCAGGTGCGGTCGAACTCCTTCTCGGAGTCCTTCAGGTTCTTGCCGATCTCCCACATCAGCAACGTCACCACCGCTTCGCGCTGTTCACGCATGCGCTTGAGGAACGCCTCGACGTGACGAATGCGTTCGACCACGCGCAGGGTGGGCCATGCGCCCTGACCGCGATCGTAAGCCTGCACGGCGGCATCCAGTGCGCTCATGGCAGTCGAAGCATCCAGCAACGGCGTGCTGCCCAGAATGACGGTCTCGAGTCCCGACTCCTTCTTCAGGCAAACAGGGCTGCGCACCGGAGCGAGCGGTCCCTCCCACAACCTCAGTTCGCCATTGACCAGATACTCGCGCTGCTCGATGGCCGGCCCCGGACGATAAGCGGCAGGGATCTCGTCAGCACTCGGAAAGAGTGCTTCCAGCGGATTGTTCAAACTCATTTTTCATACCTCAGCGCTAGCACTCGGTGCGGCCTGAATCGGTGACCCAGGCAGCACCTGCACGTTCAAAAGAATTCAGATCGCGATGGATTCGCTCGCAGGCTCGGTTTGAGCGGCCCGGCAAATGGCCGCGAAGGACTGGACATCCAGTGAGGCACCGCCAATCAGGCCGCCGTCGATATCCGGTTGTCCGAACAATTGTTCGGCGTTGTCGGCCTTCACACTGCCGCCGTACAAAATCCGGCATTGGGCAGCGGCTGTCCGGTCCCGGTCCGCCAACCACTGGCGTATGTGGCGATGCACCGCCTGCGCCTGCCCGGGCGTCGCCGTTTCCCCGGTGCCAATGGCCCAGACCGGTTCATAGGCGATGACGCCCCTGGCCAGATCCGTTATGCCGACAACCTTCAGCACAGCATTGAGTTGGGTGGTGACCAGCGCCCGGGTTTCGCCGCGCTGGCGCTGTTCAAGGGTTTCGCCAACGCACAAAACAGGGATCAGTCCGGCATGCAGTGCGGCTGCAAACTTGTTTGCGACGAGCTCGTCGTCCTCCGCGTAAAGGGTGCGCCGCTCCGAGTGACCGACCAACACGAAACGGCAGCCGACATCGTGGAGCATCGAAGCGCTGACTTCACCGGTACAGGCACCCGAGCGTTGCTCACTCAGATTCTGCGCACCAAGGCCAACGTCGGAGTTGTCCAGCAAATCGGCGACAGTTGTCAGGTAGGGAAACGGCGGACAAATCGCTACATCCACGCTTTCAAAGATCGAGATCAGCGGAAGTACGCCACGCAGCAATGAAGCATTGGCGGCGCTGCTGCCGTTCATTTTCCAGTTGCCGATCACCAGGGGTTTTCTGTTCGATTCGATCGGCATGACTCAAGCGCTCCGGTTCAAAAGCGCGGACGCGTTGTAAGGCGCCCGCTCCTGCAAGGCCTCCTCGATGCGCAGCAAGCGATTGTATTTACCGACGCGATCGGAGCGGCTCAGCGAGCCGGTCTTGATTTGTCCCGCACAGGTGGCCACGGCGAGGTCGGCGATCGTGGTGTCCTCGGTCTCGCCCGAGCGATGAGAAATGACGGCGGTGTAACCGGCATCCTGCGCCATGCGGATGGCGTCCAGGGTCTCGCTCAGCGTGCCGATCTGGTTGAACTTGATCAGGATCGAATTACCGATCCCCTTGCGAATGCCCTCGCGCAGAATGCTGGTGTTGGTCACGAACAGATCGTCGCCCACCAACTGCACATGACCGAGCTTTTGAGTCAGCCCTGCCCAGCCGTCCCAGTCACTTTCGTCCATGCCGTCCTCGATGGAGATGATCGGGTACTTGTCGCAGAGCATCGCCAGGTAATCGGCGAAACCTGCCGAGTTGAATGCCTGATCCTCGCCGGCGAGCACATACTGGCCGCCTTCGTAGAACTCGGACGCTGCGCAATCGAGTGCCAGCGTGATGTCCTTGCCCAGTTCGTAACCTGCCCGGCTCACCGCCTCCATGATCACAATCAGGGCTTCTTCATTGGACGCCAGCGAAGGCGCAAATCCACCCTCATCGCCAACCGCCGTGCTCAAGCCCCGTTGCGCCAGCACTTTCTTCAGGCAATGGAACACCTCGGCGCCCATGCGCAGGCCTTCGCGGAACGAAGTCGCACCGACGGGCTGGATCATGAATTCCTGGATATCGATGTTGTTATCGGCATGCTCGCCACCGTTGATGATGTTCATCATCGGCACCGGCATGCTGAATTTGCCCGGCGAGCCATACAACGCCGCCAGGTGCTCGTACAAGGGAATGTTCTGCACCTTGGCCGCAGCCTTGGCGGTCGCCAGGGACACGGCAAGAATCGCGTTGGCGCCCAGTATGCTCTTACTATCGGTGCCATCCAGGGCGATCATGACGTTGTCGATTTCGCGCTGGTTCAAGGCATCCAGTCCGACAAGGCATTCGCGGATCGGGTTGTTCACATTCTCGACCGCGCGCATCACGCCTTTGCCCATGTAGCGCGCGGCATTGTCACGCAATTCGAGCGCTTCACGTGAGCCTGTCGATGCACCAGAGGGAACGCTGGCGGTTGCGCTGATGCCACACGCGAGTGTCACGACAGCTTCGACCGTGGGATTGCCCCGAGAGTCCAGAATTTCCCGAGCGGCGATTTGTTGAATGAAGCTGTTTTTACTAAGCATGGATGGCTCCCTTCGGCTGGTTCTGCGGCGCCTGGTTATCTGTGAAACGGGTTTTGCTCATCAGTCTTGCTCCCTCAGCGAATGGTTTCACCGACGCACACGACACGAAGGGAGTTGGTGCCGCCCTGGGCGTTGGCGTAGTCGCCCTTGGTGATCAGCACGTGATCGCCGGCCTTGACCACGCCTCGTCGGGTCAACTCGGCAACGGCTTTCTCATTCACCTGTTCAGGGATGAAGTCGTCGCTGTCGAACGGAATGGTGGTGACGCCACGAAAAAGCGTGACCCGGTTCTGGGTCGCCCGGTTGCGAGAGAAGGCAAAGATGGGAAGGTGCGAGCGAATGCGCGACATCAGGCGCGGGGTGTCGCCACTCTCAGTCATGCAGATGATGGCTTTGACACCATGCAGATGGTTGGCGGCGTACATGGCCGACATCGCAATGGACTCGTCGATCTTGTGGAACACCTGGTCCACCCGATGCCTGGATCGATGGGATTGCGGGTGTTTCTCCGCGCCGATGATGACCCGGTGCATGGCTTCGACCGTCTCGACCGGATAGGCACCGGCGGCGGTTTCCGCGGAGAGCATCACCGCATCGGTGCCATCGAGCACGGCGTTGGCCACGTCGAACACTTCAGCGCGAGTCGGCATCGATTGAGTGATCATCGACTCCATCATCTGGGTCGCGGTAATCACCAAGCGATTGAGCGTGCGGGCGCGTTCGATAATCAGTTTCTGCACGGCGACCAGCTCCGCGTCGCCAATCTCGACGCCCAGGTCACCCCGGGCAACCATGACCCCTTCGCTGGCTTCGATAATCGCGTCGAGAACGCTCAGGTCATTGACGGTTTCCGCGCGCTCGATCTTGGCGATCAGGCCGGCCTGCCCGCCTGCCTCGTGGAGCATCCGGCGAGCCAGATGCATGTCTGCGGCATCCCGAGGGAACGACACGGCCAGGTAGTCCACCTGCATGTGCGCGGCCGTCCTGATATCGGCGAAATCTTTCTCGGTCAACGCCGATGCCGACAACCCACCGCCTTTGCGATTGATGCCCTTGTTGTTCGAAAGCGGCCCACTGACCAGCACTTCGCAGATCAATCGCGTCGCTTCGACTTGCAGGACCTTCAGCTCGATCCGGCCATCGTCGAGCAACAGAATGTCGTCAGGACGGCTATCGGTGATCAGCGCCTCGTAGTCGATACCGACGCGTTCCACATCCCCGGCGTTCTTGTCCAGCGCAGCGTCGAGAACGAACTGCTGACCTTTTTCGAGGATGATTTTTCCTTCGGCAAAACGCGCGATACGAATCTTCGGACCTTGCAGGTCAGCCAGTATCGCCACAAAGCGACCATGCCTGGCCGCCAGCTCACGCACCAGCCTGGCGCGGGCCATGTGATCTTCAGCCTTGCCATGGGAAAAATTCAGACGCACGACATCCACGCCCGCTTTCACCAGCCCCTCGATGGCTTCGAATGATTCTGTTGCTGGCCCCAACGTGGCCACGATCTTGGTTCTGCGCTGCATGACAGATGATTCCTCGAACAGGGTTTTATTATTGAACGCAAAGGAAATCTGGTTGTTATCGATGGTTATTTACACGCCAATAACCAATTAATGAGATGCAATCGGATTTTACGAATTGAAAACAAAAGCTCAAAAAGTCCTTGCGAAAAGGCTTTAACAAAGGACTCCTGAAAGTTTTCAGGGATAATCGCCTGAAAAAAGCTTGGCACATTAACACACCAAAATGCAATGATATTTTAGTCGACACAACTACTCGCATCCGGCCAGGACCGGATCGCTCGACTCTGCCGAAGGAACATTGCTCATGCTGCCAAGACACTTCTCGATCGCCAGCCGGATGGTTTTCGGCTTCGTCGTCATCGCTGCCCTGAGCATTGCGCTAGGGGTGTTCGCACTGCGCCAGATCGATGAGGTGCAGGACCAGTCGATCCAGATCAAGGACAACTGGCTGCAGCGCGTCCGCGCCCTGGGCGCGGCCAACGCGGCATTGAATCGCTACAGGATGGGTTCGATGCAGCACATCCTTTCGGTCAGCGAAAAAGACATGCAGTCCTACGAAGACAAGACCGCGGGCCGCTTGCAGCAGGTCCGCGAGCAGATGCAAACCTACGCGCAACTGCTGACGAACGATGAAGAAAGAGCTCGTCTGGACGCCTTCAACACCAGTCTTGATGTGTACGCAAACAATCATCTGGAATTGCTCAAGCGATCCCGCCAGGGCGACAAGAGCGGTGCCCGGGAGTTTCTGATGACCATCAGGGATTCGTACGACCGGATGACGAAAAACTTCGACGACCTGATCGACCGCTCGAACCAGGGCGCGGAAGCGGCAGGCAATCAATCGATCGAGGCCTACCAGCGCGCGGTCAGAGGCGTGCTGCTGGTCATCATTGTGGTGGGCATCGGCACGATCCTGGTGGCCTGGCTGCTGACACGCAGCATCACCGCTCCCCTGCATGAAGCGGTGAAGGCAGCGAGAACCATCGCCGACGGAGACTTGAGCAAGCCGATCACCCCATCCGGCAACGACGAGGCCACCCGCCTGCTCGAATCCCTTGAAACCATGCAGAGCAATCTGATCAGGACCCTGGGGCAGATTTCGGGTTCCTCCAGGCAATTGACCCGCGCAACCGCTCAGTTGAACACCGTCACCGAGGCGTCCGGGCAGGACATCCAACAGCAGCATGCCGAAATCGAGCAGGCAGCCACGGCGGTCACCGAGATGACCGCCGCAATCGAGGAAGTGGCGCGCAATGCGCTGTCCACCTCCGAGCTTTCCGTGGCATCCCGGGACATTGCCCTCAAAGGCCAGCAGCGCATGATCCAAACCCTGGGGGCCATAGAAACACTCACCCGGGATGTGCAGCTCAGCTCAAGTCAGATCGAAAGCCTGGCAGAACAGGCGCAGGGCATCGGCAAGGTACTGGACGTGATTCGTACCATCGCCGAGCAAACCAATCTGCTGGCCTTGAACGCGGCCATCGAAGCGGCACGCGCAGGAGACGCAGGCCGGGGTTTTGCCGTCGTAGCCGATGAAGTGCGGGCCCTCGCCCACCGGACCGCGCAGTCGACCAGGGAAATCGAAGACATGATCAGCGGGATCCAGAGCGGAACCGATTGCGCCGTCGCCACCATGCTCAGCAGCAGCGAGAACACGCGCCTCACCCTGTCACTGGCCAACTCCACGCAAAGCGCCTTGGCCGAAATCGTTGCCGCCAACGACGACATCAACCAACGCAATCTGATGATCACGACCGCGACCGAAGAACAGGCCCATGTCGCGCGCTCGGTGGATCGCAATCTGCTGAACATCCGCGACCTTTCGGTACAGTCGGCGACAGGCTCGCAGCAAACCAGCAACGCGTCCTTGTCCCTCGGGCATCTGGCGGTGGAACTGAACACACTGGTGCAGCACTTCAAGCTGTAACCGGTGCAAGTTTTTGCATAATGCCACGTTAAAAAGTAGTCATCGGCGACGAAACCTGTTCGAATCAGGCCATTGCCTCAACCGATTCGACGGCTCGACATCCACCGGACCGCGAGCGTCGCCACTCCATTGAACAAGTGAACACCCATATGGCCTCAAGCGCCCTCGTACAAAGAATTGCCGCCGAAATCCGGCAAAAAATCCAGACCGGCGAACTCTCGCCGGGCAACCACCTGAGCGCCCAGAAAGTCGCCGACGAATTCAGCGTCTCGCGATCGCCGGCGCGCGAGGCCCTGGTACTGCTCTCGGAGCAAAAGGTGCTCGAGCAGTTGCCCAACCGCGGTTTCTTTGTGCTGGAAGCTGTACTGGATCCTTCGCGGATTCTCGATGAAGTGCTTCCCCTGGAAGAGCCCGACGAGTACTACCGGCTCTCCGAGGACTGGCTGAACAACGCGATCCCGGGGGAAGTGACCGAGCAGTTTCTGCGCACCCGCTACAACCTCACCAAGGCCCAGGTCATCGACATCCTCAACCGTGCGGCCAAGGTCGGCTGGGCCGAACCCAAGCCCGGTTATGGCTGGCGCTTTCTCGATGTGGCCAAGACACCGGAGACCCTGGAACAGATCTACAAGGTACGCTCGCTCATCGAACCGGCGGCGTTGCTGGAGCCGACTTACTTGCATGACCTGGCCAAGCTGCAACGCCTGAAAAAGGAACAGCAGGACATGCTCAACGGCGGAATCGACACCCTGCCGGCGGACGTTCTGCTGAAAAACGGCATTCGCTTCCATGAAGAGTTCATCAAGCTCTCCGGCAATCCGCTGTACCACATGATTCTGGTGCAGATGAACAACATGCGCCGGCTGATCGAGTACCGCTCGATGATCGACCGCAAACGCCTGTTCAAACAATGCGCCGAACACATCCGAATGATCGAGCTGGTCGAGCAAGGCAACAACCTTGAAGCCGCTCACCTGATGAAACAGCACCTGAGCGGCTCCTTCGCTCACAAGTCGCCGATTCTCAAACTGCGACCGGAATCCACCGAGGCCTCCCCCTCCATGACAGGCCTCACATCACTTTTAGAGGAAAGCACGCCTTGAGTAGCGAAGAACAACTGCGCGAAGAAATCTGCGTCGTCGGCAAGAGCCTGTATGAACGGGGCTATACGGTCGGCAGCGCCGGCAACATCAGCGCACGCCTGGAAGATGGCTGGCTGATCACGCCCACCGATGCCTGCCTGGGCAGATTGCAACCGCAGGACATTGCGAAAGTCAGCAAGGACGGCACTTGGGTTTCGGGCAGCAAACCGTCGAAAACCCTGGAACTGCATCGTCAGGTGTACGACCGCAATCCGGAAGTCAATGGCGTGGTCCACACCCACTCGACTTCGCTGGTCGCACTGACACTCGCCGGCGTCTGGAGCAAGGACGATATCCTGCCGCCATTGACACCTTACCAGGTCATGAAGGTTGGCCATATTCCGCTGATCGCCTATCAGCGCCCGGGCTCGCCGGACGTCGCCGCCCAAGTGGCCCTGCTGGCCAACAGCGTACGAGGCGTGATGCTGGAACGCCTGGGCCCGGTTGTCTGGGAGACCTCCGTCTCGAAAGCCAGCTTTGCGCTGGAGGAGCTTGAGGAAACGGCCAGGCTCTGGATGATGAGCAACCCCAAGCCGGCGCCGTTGGCTGAAGAAGCCATCGAAGAATTGCGTCGCGTGTTCTCGGTCAAGTGGTGATACGCCCGCCGAGTCCCCGCAAGACCTGTAGCAGCTGGCGCAGCCTGCGTCCGGCTGCGAAGCAGTCGCAAATTCAGGCGCTACTGTCATCAGGCAGTTCCGGTGCACAGGTTTTACGACTGCTGCGCAGCCGGACGCAGGCTGCGCCAGCTGCTACAGGAAGCGCGGTGGTTAACGACTGATGCGTTTCAACCAGAGTTTGTGTACCGGTTCGGCGCAGAGCATGACTACCACCAGGCGCATGATCTGCATCGCCGTGACGATCCCCACGCCAAGGTTCAAAGCTTCGGCCGTCAGATACATCTCAGTACTGCTGCCCGGCATCATGCCCAGGGCCATGGTCATCGGCGGGAATCCGAGCAGCAACCCCATTCCCAATGCCAGCGCCACCGTGCAACCGATCATGGTCAGGGTGAACAGCGCGACGCTGAGCAGAAAGGTCGGGGACGCCCTGAAGAACTGGCGATCGAAGTAACCGCCCAGCGCACAGCCGATCATCAGTTGCCCATAGTGGCTGAGTTCCACAGGCAACGCCGTTTGCAAATCGAAACTGGCGGTGAAGAAACCACAGAACACCATTGGCCCGAACATCCATGGATTGGGCAACTCGCACCGTTTCCAGAGCATGGCCATCAGCGCGCCTCCCAACAACAGGGGTGCCAGCCAGTACCAATCGGCAGGCAAACGGGCGTGGGCCGCCGTCGGCAGCATCTTTTCCATCAGGAAAAACGCGGGCGGCACACACAGCACGATCAACACCAAACGAACGCTATGCGCCGCGGCAATTTGACTGACGTTGGCCTTGTGCCGGATGCCGGACTGGATCATTTCCGAAAAATTTGCCGGCATGAAGGCAAAGAACGCCGTCGTCAGATCCATCCCGCGACGCCTCATGAACTCGATGCCGAGCAGCGCCAGCAGCAGTGTCAGAAAGGCGGCGAAGATCATCATCACGAAATGACCCAGGACCTGCTGGAGAACCACCGGCGTGAAGTGCAGGCCGATGGAAGTGGCGATCATCCACTGCCCGCTCAGGCGACCATTGGGGATTTCCCCTACCCGCCAGCCCAGGCAACGTACGACGATCACCGCCAGCATCGAACCGATGATCCAGGGCAAAGGCCAGTTCAGATAACTGGCAGCCAATGCACCGATAACGCCAATGATTGGCGTCGCCCACCACATACCGAACGAAGTGAAGAACGACTTCATGTTCTGGGTTCCGCAAAAACCATGCACACAGGGCTTCCGGTTTCGATCACCTGCCCCGTCTCGGTCAGCGCTCCGGTGTGCGGATCAACGCTGAAAACAACAATCGAATCACTGTCTTCATTGGCGACGTACATCAGCTTTCCATCGGGTGCCAAGGCAAAAAACCGTGGAGTGCGCCCCTTCGTTGGCGTCGCGCCCAGGAAAGAAAGCCAGCCTGTCTGCTGATCGATGCTGAAGGTCGCGATGGTGTCGCTGCCACGATTGGAGGCATACAGGAATCGCCCTGCCCGATCGACCTCGATCTCTGCGGCCGTGCTGTCACCGGTAAAGGATTCAGGCAGCGCCGAGACGACCTGCTGGGGAACGAGCGCACCGTTGTCGACGCTCAATGTGTAGGTGGTGACGGTCGAGTCCAGCTCATTGACCGAATACACCAACGGCAGCACCGGATGAAACGCCACATGCCGCGGCCCTGCCCCTTTGCGCGTATAGGCGAACGGGCACGGTGCCGGGTGCAACTTGCCCGCCACCGCGTCGAATCGATAAGTAAAAATCCGATCGAGGCCTTTGTCCGGCACAACCACCCAGTTGCCGCTGGGATCGAACGGATTGAAATGCGGTTTCGGGCCTTTCTGCTCGACTCGATGCGGACCAATCGGCCCCTCGGTCAGAACCTTGTCGCACAACTCGCCCAGCTCACCCGACGGGAGTATGGGCAGGACCACCACGGACCCACTGTAATGGTTGCTCACCAACAGGAATCCACCCTCCGGTGAAACTGCCAGATGAGCCGGGTTGTGGCCTTGAGTGCTCTGGCTGTTGAGGTACACCAGCGTGCCGTCGGGATTGACCCTGAATGCGCTGACCTGATCCGTATCGCCGTGGACGCAGTACAGGAAATCCTGTCGTTTGCTCAGCGCCAGGAACGATGGGTTCACCAGACCGTCGACCCGTTGAACGTGAGACATCCGCCCTGTCCGAGCATCGACGCCATAGACATTGATGCCGTCTCCGCGGGCGTTTCTTTCACGAGTGGTACGACAGCCGACGTAAATGAACATGTACTTATCTCAAGGTGTAGGCATCCGCAGCCTGTCTTTCACCTGTCACGAAGTCAGATGGGCGACGAAAGCGCGGGCGGTGGGAGGGAGACTTTCAAAACGCCGTGCGATCACCAGCAACTGACGCCTGGCCCAGGGCTCGGCAAGCGTGATTGCCTGCAATTGAAAGGAACGCAGATAAGGGCGCAACGCGTCGCGCGGCAGAATGCAGACGCCAAGATTGGTCGATACCATCCGGCACATGCACTCGAAACTGGACACACGAATTCGCTGCCGCACCGTCTTGCCCAGCAGGGCTGCCTGCTCGGTCAGCAGCAGATGTACCGAGCTTTCCGCGTGGGGCCCGATGAATTCGTACTGCAGCACTTGCTCGAAACGGGCTTGGGACTGTCCGGCCAGCGGGTGCCGCTCAGGCACGGCGATGACCAGCTCGTCAGCTCGATAACCCAGCGTTTCGAGCCCTAATGAAGGGGTTTGCTCAGCGATCACGCCGACGTCGGCACGCCCGTCGGCGACCGCTCGCACGATCGCCGCGCCGACGCGTTCCTCGATGTCGAAGCGGATATCGGGGTAAGTCGCCAGGAACGTGCCGATGTCCATCGACAGTTGCTGGGCGAGCGCAGAGGTCACGGCGTGCAGGCGTACATGCCCTTTTATCCCGGCCCCGTACTCGCTCAGCTCTTGATCCATCTTCTGCAGGGTTTCGTTCACTTGCTGGGCGTAATGCCGAAGCGACAGCCCGGCGGGCGTCAGCTCCATGCCCCGGGGGTAACGAACGAACAACGGCGAGCCGACTTTCTCTTCCAGCTCGCTGATCCGTTTGCTGACCGCCGACGTGGCCAGGTGACAGAGTTGCGAAGCCTTGGTCAGGTTCCGCTGCTCCGCCACGGCCATGAAAATTTCCAGGCTGAGCAAATCATGGCGCATTGGCCAATGCCTTCTCGAAGAAGTCGACCGTTCCGAAGTTGCCGGACTTCAGCGCCAAGGCTATCGGGTCGTCCCGCAAGCCCAGGGTCCAGGGCACACCCGGATCGATCATGGCGCCGATTCTCAAGGCCTTGACCTTGAGCGCCTTGACCACGGCGCCCGAGGTTTCGCCACCGGCAACCACCAGCTTGCGCACACCCATTTCATACAGGCCCACTGCAACGGCCGACAGCGCATCCTCGACGATCTGGCCCGCGGCTTCGACACCCAGCTTCTGTTGAGCGAGTTTGACCGTCTCCGGCTGGGCACTGCCGTAAATCAAAACCGGCCCTCGTCGAATCAAGTCCTTGGCCCAGGCAAGCGCTTCGGCGACCTGATCATGACCATTGGCCAGGAGCAGAGGATCGAGAGAAAAACTTGGATGAGTCTTCTGCCAGTGCTCGACCTGGCTGTTGGTTGCCACCGAACAGCTACCGGAAACCACCGCGCCCAGCCCCGTGATCACAGGCAAGGTCGAGGCCGTTGCGCAATCCGTCAAAAAGCCTGCGCGACGGAAATTTTCTGGCAGCCCAAGGGCAACCCCCGAACCACCGGTCACCAGCTTGTGATCGGCCACGGCCTGCCCGATCGCGTAGAGATCGGCATCATCGATCGCATCGACAATGGCATAGCCGCGGCCTTGCTCCGAGAGTTCGGCAAAGGCGGTGGAGATAGCCTGTGCGCCCTTGCTGACAACCGAGTGTGCAACCAGGCCAACCGACTTGCCGGTCTGCTGCTGGAGCACCCGGACCAGATTGGCGTCGGTCATGGGTGTCAACGGGTGATTGCGCATCCCGGACTCGCTGAGCAGCTGATCGGCGACGAACAGATGTCCGTTGAAAATCGTGCGTTTGTTTTCCGGAAACGCAGGGCATGCCACAGCAAATGACACACCCAGTGCATCGGCAAGAGCATCGGCTACAGGGCCGATGTTCCCGCGCGGCGTCGAATCGAACGTCGAGCAATATTTGAAGAAGAACTGTTGGCAGTTGGCTGCGCGCAACCACGCCAGCGCTTCCAGCGATTGACTGACCGCTTCGTCGGGACTGATGGTGCGGCTTTTCAGGGCAATGACGACCGCATCGATATCGTCCGGCAGCGGCCCTTGCGGTACGCCGATCACCTGCAGCGTGCGCATCCCGCCTCGCACCAGCGTGCTGGCCAGATCCGTACCGCCGGTGAAATCGTCAGCGATGCAACCCAGTAGTAACTGACTCACTGTTCTCTCCTCGTGCCCTCTTCCTGAGTGAACCCTGGGAAGAACAGGCAAATTCTTGTTGTGTATCGCGCACTCAAACCAGACAGGGGCGGCATGAATCTCATGCCGCCCCGGTCAATCAGCCCAGGATGATCTTGGCCACCGCTTCACCGAACGCCTTGGTGCCGCTGGAGCCGCCCAGATCCGGAGTACGTTGTTTCGGATCCTTCAGCACCACGTCGACCGCCTTGTCCATTTCCAGACCGGCCTTGATCAGCGCCTGGTTGTTGTGGTGTTCACCCATCCACTGCAACAGCATGCCCACGGAGAGAATCATCGATACCGGGTTTGCCTTGTCCTGACCTGCGATGTCCGGAGCGGAACCGTGCTGCGCCTGAGCGCAGCAGTGGCTGTCGCTAGCCATCATGGAGCCCGCCAGACCCAGGCTGCCGGACAGCTCACTGGCCAGGTCACTGATGATGTCGCCGTAGAAGTTGGTGGCGACCAGCACGTCGAAACGCTCAGGGCTGCGCACCAGGTGGGCGGTCGAGGCATCGACCAGCAGGTCGTCCAGCGCGACCTCCGGGAAGTCCTTGGCGACGTCGCGAACGCACTCAAGGAACAGGCCATCGGTCATGTGGAAGCTGTTGGCCTTGTGGATGGCGGTGACTTTCTTGCCACGCTTCATGGCCAACTCGAAGGCACGACGCGCGATACGCTCGCTGCAATGGCGAGTGATTTTACGCGTGGATAAAGCCATATCAGGGGTCGGCATCACTTCGCCCCAGCCGCGGCTCATGTTGCGGTCCGGGTAAAAGCCTTCGGTGGCTTCGCGCATGATGACCAGGTCCATCGTTTTGCCTTCCTTCATGTTCGAAGTCAGGAATGGACGAGTACGGGCAGGACGCACGTTGGCATACAGATCCAGGCCGATACGGAAACCGGCGGAAACGTTGCGACCACCCTTTTCAGGCACTGGATAGTCGGCGTGGGATTGAGTGCCCAGAATGATGCCGTCATAACCCTTGGCTTTTTCCAGCACTTCATCACGCAAGGTGGTGCCATATTTATCGAGGCTCGTGAAGCCGACATCGTCGTAATCGAAGCTCAGGCCCAGATCGAATTTTGTGTTGGCAGCCTTGAGCACCGACATCGACGACTCAACGATTTCCGGACCGATACCATCACCAGGAAGAACCAAAATACGCATCGCTAACCCCTTGCTTATTGTTTGAGCTGAATTGTTCGAAGCCGGCGTGTCAGGAAAACCAGCCCCATTTCTGTACGCTGTAAATACAAAGTACAATATTGGCGAGGCGAAGTCCTTAACCATTTGCTCCCGTTCGTCCTGTGATTTTCCGGAGCAGTGTCGTTTTCGCCTTCGACAGATTGCATTTTATTGCATGAATATTCAGTTTGTGCAACCTTTGCGCTCAACGGTCACCCATCAAACCCTCCTGGAGACAGCTTCATGACAGTCAAAACATCCGATCTGTGCGATCAATACCCGGACACCATCCGCGTGCTAACCCCCCTGTTTCAGGACTTCGGCGGCCGCAACGATTTCGCCGGACGCGCCTTCACCGTCAAATGCTTCGAGGACAATTCCAGGATCAAGGAAATAAGCAGCTTGCCCGGCCAAGGCCGGGTGCTGGTGGTGGACGGAGGTGGCAGTGATCGCTACGCGTTGTTTGGCGATGTGATTGCCGAGGACCTGGTGAAAAACGGCTGGGCGGGCGTGCTGATCTACGGCTACATCCGCGACAAGGCTGCGTTGCGCCAGATGCCGATCGCCATCAAGGCACTGGGCACGTCACCGCGTAAAACGGTCAAACGCAACGAAGGACAGATTGGAATGTCGGTGGAGTTCGCCGGCCACACCATCGCCGACGGCGATCAACTGTATGGCGATGATGACGGTGTGGTGCTTCTGAACGAGCCCCACGCTAACTGACGACCGATACCTCGAGGCTGCGCTGGTACTCCAGCTCATCCTTGGCCTCTTTGTCCGTTTTCTGGCGGCCGACGACATCGAGGTGGTTTCGCAAAAATTCCGCAGCGGCTTCGCGCTGTCCACTTTCGATGAGGTCCAGAAGATGGATGTGCTCCTTGCACTGGTTGATCAACCGGGGGCGGTCGACGTTGGCCTTGTAGGCCATGAATCGACGCAACTGGTTTTGCCTGCGGATCGCCTCGAGGAAAAAGGCATTGCCGGAACAACGAACCACCAGCTCATGAAGCTGTGCGCCTATCTGAAACAGCTGCGATCGCGACAGGGTGAAAATGTCGCCGTCGAGCAATTGCTGCTGGACTTCACGGGCCTTGGCAAACGCGGCCTTATCCACCTCGTAGCCAGGTTCCAGTACGGCAGCCGGCTCGATCGCCATTCGAAAACGGTAGCTTTGGATATGCGCCTTGGAGTCGTGCAAGAAGCTGTTGATCTCCCACCCCTGCCCCGGCTTGCGCTCGATCATCGCCTCATTGGTCAAGCGGTTCAGGACTTTCATGAGCTGCCCCCGGGGCACCTCATATTTGCGCATCAGCTCGGCTTCGAAAAAAGTCGTGGGGATGTCACCGCGCAACACGTCATCGACAACGCGCAGGTAGAAGTCTTCGAACGGATCAATTTCAAGAGGCAGTTTGCGACTGTCGATGCCTCGCGCATCCGCCGTCAGAAAGTAGCCGCGATTGGGCTCTTTTGTCGCCAACCCCAATTCGGCCAGCAACGCAAAACCACGGCGAATCGGCGAACGGGAAACGCCCAGCTCCTTGGCAAAGGACTCCTCGCGCAAAGGGTCACCCGCGCGCATCGATCTGGCCCTGGCCATGTCGATGATCTTGGGAGCCAATTGCTCGGCGAGGTCTTTTTTGATCCTGGGTTTCATTTTGGACTGGGTGCCCGTCAATGGTTGATCAGGAGGCGTTTCTGCTGAATTCATGAGAATCGGGTTTCAGAGGCGGATGAAGAAAAATAACACACCTGCCGCGCATCAACACGTCACTGGATTACCGGGCAATCACCGTACATCAATCCGATCCGCAACCAAGTCAGGAACCGCAATGAAAGCACCACGCATCTATCTCATCCATGCAACACCGGTCGCAATCGCCCCCATCACAGAGGCGTTTACCCGGCTTTGGCCGCAGGCCAGGCTAGCCAATCTGCTGGAGGACTCTCTTTCAGGCGACCTGGCAGAGGCCGGTGAAATCACCGAAGCCTTGAATGAGCGATTCCTGAAGCTTGCAACCTATGCCGCCGACTCTGGCGCCGACGCCATCCTGTTTACCTGCTCGGCATTCGGGGGCGCCATCGATCTGTGCAAACGCTCCCTGACGATACCGGTACTCAAACCCAATGAAGCCATGATCGAAGAGGCCCTTGAGCACACACGCAAGGTGTCCATCCTCGCGACCTTCGAGCCCGCCATCGCCTCGATGACGGAAGAGTTCATGGACCATGCCCGCCAGCTTGGCATCGGGCTTGAACTCGAGACCCGTGTTTGCCCCGGTGCATTCGATGAGCTGCGCCAAGGCAATGCCCAACGTCACGACGCCTTGATCGTAGATTCGGCTCGATTGCCGACGGGCAGTGAACTGCTGTGTTTCGCGCAGTTCTCCATGACCAGCGCTGCGCAACAGGCCAGCCAGGCCAGTGGGCTCAGGGTTTTGACCACGCCCGACAGCGCCGTGCTGAAGCTGCGCCGGCTGCTGAAGGCGTGATGCGGATTGCGCGATTGAAGGAGCACATCATGATCAGGTTGAACGCACACATTGGCTTCCAGTTTACGGAGCTGCCCTTTCTCGAGCGGTTCGCTGCCGCTGCGAAATCAGGGTTTCGAGCGGTCGAGTTTCCATCACCCTACGATTACGAGGCGCTGGAGATCGCCGAGCGCCTCGAAGAACATCAATTGCAGATGGTGCAGTTCGCCGCGCCTGCCGGTTCGACCAAAGGAACGACCGGACTGTGCACCTCACAACAGGATTTTTTGGCTCAGCTGCGCCAGGCCGTTCGTTACGCCAGGGCACTGGGCTGCAGCAAACTCCACCTGATGTCCGGGGCTTCGGTCAGCGAACTCGGGGCGATTGCCGATTACGGTCTGTATCGACGCAATCTGCGGTACGCGGTCGAGTTCTTGTCCGGAGAAGGCATCGAGCCGTTGATTGAAGTCATCAGTTCATCGCAGGTTCCTGGCTACCTGATGAGCCGCTTCGAGCTGGCGCAGCCTCTGCTGGAGACCCATCCCCAGCTGGGGCTGATTCTGGACACCTACCACACCGAGCGTCTGGGCGAGAACTGCCTGCGCAAGCTGAGCCAGTGGTGGCCACGGGTGAGCCATATCCAGGTGGCCGATTTTCCGGGGCGACATGAGCCAGGCACCGGCAGTATCGACTTCAGGAAACTGCTCGCGATCCTTGAGGACAACGATTACCGAGGGTGGGTGGGATGCGAGTATCGCCCTCTTCACTCCACGCAGGAGGGACTCGATGGTCTGTGGCAAACATTGAAACCCGCTGCCCGAGACAATGACCGTTGGTAAGAAAACGTTTCCTTTTGGAGAAATTGTACTGCGTTAACTTGCAAAACAATTTCGACTGGAGTTTATTAAGCGCCAGTAGCCCTTGAAGGTTGCACGCAATGCTCCCCACAAAAAACACAAAAGGAGTTAACGCATGACCAAGAAAATCGCTTTCGTAACTGCTGGTATGGGTAATCTGGGCACAGCAGTTTGCCAGCGACTGGCGCGGGACGGCTTCACCGTGGTTGCGGGATGCGGTCCCGACTCCCCATTGAAGGACACCTGGCTGGCTCAGCAGAAGGAGCTGGGCTTCAACTTCATCGCCTCTGAGGGCAGCGTCGCGGACTGGGATTCCTGCCGCGAAGCGTTCGAGCAGATCAGAAAGAACGTAGGCCCGGTGGATGTCCTGATCAACAATGCCGGCACGGCCCGCAATGTCGTGTTCCATGATATGCAGCCCAGTGATTGGTCCACCGTGATCGACACCAACCTCAACTCGCTGTTCAACGTCACCAAGCAGGTGATCGACGGCATGGTCGAGAGAGGCTGGGGACGGGTGATCAATATCTCTTCGGTCAACGCCCAGCTCGGTCAGGTCGGCCAAGTCAACTATTCCACCGCCAAGTCCGCGATCCGCGGCTTCACCCGCGCCCTGGCACGGGAAGTGGGATCTCGCGGTGTCACCGTCAACACCGTGTCGCCTGGCTACATCGACACAGCCAAGCTGAAGTCGGTTACCACCAACGACGTCATGGACCGCATCATCCAGGATATCCCCACTCGTCGCCTCGGCACCCCGGAGGAAATTGCCTCCATGTGCGCCTGGCTCGCCTCTGACGAGGCCGGATACGCGAACGGTGCCGACTTCTCCCTCAATGGTGGCCTTCACATGAGCTGATCCTCGTGTGAGACTCGGCAGCACCTGCTGGAACAATCAAAACAGCGGGAACCTTGATGCGCTTTGAGCGCAGATCCCATAAAAACAATTGTACTTTACGTCAAGGTGATACAAATGCTCTCAATCCTCGGCTACGGCATGATCGTGACCTTCATGGCGCTGATCATGACCAAGCGGCTGTCACCCTTGGTGGCCATGACCACCGTTCCGATCGTCTTCGCTCTGCTGGCAGGCTTCGGCCCGGACATGGGCGACATGATGATCGAAGGCCTGCGCAAAGTGGCGCCGACTGCGGTCATGGTGATGTTCGCGATCCTCTATTTCGGTGTGATGTTCGATACCGGCCTGTTCGATCCGATCATTCGCAAGTTCATCAAGCTGATCAATGGCGACCCCATGAAAGCCGTGGTGTTTGCCGCACTGCTGGCCGGCCTGGTTTCGCTGGACGGCGATGGATCGACAACCTACATGATCACCGTCACGGCCATGCTGCCGCTGTTCAAACGCCTGAGAATCGATCCGCTGTCGCTCACCTGCGTCGTGATCCTTGCCGCAAGCGTGACCAACCTTTTGCCTTGGGGCGGACCGCTGGCTCGTGCCGCAGCATCGCTGCAGGTCGACACCTCCGAGCTGTTTATCCCGTTGATCCCCGTCATGGTGGTGGCGTTCATCGGCGTTCTGGGCCTGGCCTGGTTCGTCGGCACTCGCGAACGCCAGCGCCTGGGTACGCTGCGCCTGTCGGTAGGTGCCGCGGCCACCGTGTTTGACGATGAGGCTGACGAAGGCCTGCCATCCATGTCGGATGAAAACGCCGAACTGCGTCGACCAAAGCTGTTCTGGCTCAACGCCGGCCTGACCATTACCCTGATGGCGGGATTGGTCACCGAGATTCTCCCTCTGTCCATTCTGTTCATGGTCGCGTTCTCGATTGCCTTGGTCATCAATTACCCGCACATGGACGATCAGCGTCGCCGCATCTCCACCCACGCCCCGACGGCGTTGAACCAGATCGCAATCTTTCTGGCAGCCGGTATCCTGGCCGGCATCCTGTCCGGGACCGGCATGGTCAATGCGATGTCGGCAAGTTTCCTGGCCATGCTGCCGGAAACCTGGGGCCCGTACATGGCGCCGATCACTGCACTGGCGAGCATTCCGGGCACGTTCTTCATGTCCAACGACGCCTTCTACTATGGCGTGCTGCCGGTGTTGGCCAAGGCTGCCGAAGTCTATGGCATTACCCACGCCGAAATCGGCCGGGCTTCGCTGGTGGGCCAACCTGTGCACCTGCTCAGCCCGCTGGTTGCATCGACCTACCTGCTCTGCGGTCTGGCAGGTGTCGAGTTCAGCGACCACCAGAAATACACCATGAAATGGGCCTTTGCGCTGAGCTTCCTGATTCTGGCGGTGTGCCTGGTCCTGGGCTTGTTCCCTCTGGCGGCCGGGGTCTGATGCAAGAGTTCCTCTTTTACATGGGCATTGCCCGATAACGAAAAATCCCGGAAACAGGACTGTCTCCGGGATTTTTTGTTTCTGGGCCCTCCCACATCATCCCTTGACGACCTCTGTAGGAGCGAGCTTGCTCGCGATGCACGCCAGGACACTGCGGGGCGTCAGACCGCCAGCGTTATCGTTGACCACCATCGCGAGCAAGCTCGGCTCCTACAGAATGTGGGTAATCCATTGGATCTGTCGGGCGATGTCCTGCACCGTTTCCTCGGGCACGGCCTGGGCCTTGGTGAAGCTGGTGAGGGTCTTTTGCTTCTGGCGCAGTCGGCGTTGCCATTTGGCCAGAAACGCCGGGGTGCGGGTCTGCAGCTGCAGCGGGCCGAAGTAGAGTTCTTGTGCGGTGTAGGTCACCGGGCCGGTGCGTTCGGCGACGATGATTTCGTAGTCGAAGCGGTTCTCGCGCAGCACTTCTTCGCAGAGGATGCGATAGCCGTTATCCATCAGCCATTGGCGCAACGGCTGCTCGCCACCGTTGGGTTGCAGGACCAGGCGTTCCTGACCACTCAAACGCGCCTTGCCAGTGTCGAGGATGTCGCGGATCGTCTCGCCGCCCATGCCGCACAGGCTGATCGCGGTAATCTCATCGCCTGGCTCGATGGCCGCCAGACCGTTGGCCAGGCGCACAGTGATTTCCTGTTCCAGGCCGTTCTCGCGCACCGTGCGCGTGGCGGCATGGAACGGCGTCAACGCCACCTCCCCCGCGACCGCCATCGAGATGACGCCACGGTGCATCAACGCCACCGGCAGATACCCATGATCCGAGCCGATATCCGCCAGGCGTGCCCCCGCCGGCACATGCGCCGCCACCCGTTCCAGGCGCATGGACAATGTCTGTTCGTTCAACTGCAACCCCTTCCCACCACCAACGTCCGGCGCCCAGGGCCGGATCGGGGGGCGATTCTGTCGGGCATTGCGGTGCATTTCAAATTTATGCGACCGGGGTCACTGATTTGGCGGACAACGCCCCTTCTGTAGGAGCGAGCTTGCTCGCGATGAACGTCAGAACAGCGCGGGGTGTCAGGTTGTCAGCGTCATCGTTGACGACCATCGCGAGCAGGCTCGCTCCCACAATTGAAGCGCGGTAAGCCACTCATCGTCTGCGCCTCTTGCTGTCATGAAATGAAAAGCCCGTGTCGTCCAATGCGCGGTCCACACCGGCAAATTCCACGTAGAACAAAACCCCCAGCCGAATCCGGACCGGGCATATCGGCGTGCCTCGCGTTCCGGTTCACAGGCTGCGCTCATACTAATAATCCGAAGAGGAATCGCGCCCCCATGCGTGTGAATTTGCCAATAACCGAGCATGAAAGACTGTTCCCCGCCGACCAGCGCCTGATCTCCACGACCGATCTGGGTAGCCGCATCACCTACTGCAACGACGCCTTCGTCGCCATCAGCGGTTTCACCTACGACGAGCTCGTCGGCCAGCCCCACAATCTGGTTCGCCACCCCGACATGCCGCCGGGGGTGTTCATCCACATGTGGCACACCATCAAGCAAGGCAAGCCCTGGATGGGGATCGTGAAAAACCGCGCGAAGAACGGTGATTTCTATTGGGTCAGTGCCTACGTCACGCCCATTCATGAAAACGGCCGCCTGAGCGGCTACGAGTCGGTGCGCTCGGTGCCGACCCGTGAGCAGATCCGTCGGGCTTCGGCGCTCTACGCCAGGATGCGTGCCGGCAAGCCGGTCGTTTCGCTGAGCGCGCGGATCCTTCGGCCGCTGCAGCACGGTTGGCCGATTCTGCTGGCCGGCGCGGTTTCATTGCTCGCCGATCAGTGGCTGGCGAGAACGGCGGCCCAGGGTGTGATGCTGACGAGCCTGGGGATCGCCTGGTTCTTGATCAACGCCCGCCATCGCAAGGCCATCGAGCACACCCTCGCCGAACACCCAAAAGCCTTTTCCGATCCGCTGGTGGCGCTCACCTTCAGCGACAACCACGGCCCCCAGGGCCGGCTGGACATGGCCATGTTCAGCGAAGAGGCCCGCCTGCAGACGGCGTTGTCGCGGCTGTTCGATGCCGGGGTCAATGTGAAAGCCAAGGCGGCGCAATCGTCCGAACTGTCCGGTTCGCAGGCCCAGTCGCTGGACCGCCAGCGCAGCGAGACCGACCAGTCCGCCGCCGCCATTTCGCAGATGGCGGCGACCAATCAGCAGGTCACGCAGAACGTCCTCAGTACCGCCCACGCCGCCTCCGAAGCCGACCAGCTGACCCGCGAAGGCAAGGAACTGGCCCAGCAAAGCCTGCACGCCATGCAAACCATGAACGAGGCCGTCAACGAGATCGGTCAGGCGGTCAATACTCTGGCCAGCGAGACGCAATCGATCGCCAGCGTGCTGGATGTCATCACCGCCATCGCCGAACAGACCAACCTGCTGGCACTCAATGCGGCGATCGAAGCGGCGCGGGCCGGCGAACAGGGTCGGGGTTTTGCCGTGGTGGCGGACGAGGTGCGCTCCCTGGCCCAACGCACCCGCACCTCCACCGAGCAGATCCACGGCATCATCACGTCGTTGCATGTGGGTGCCGACCGCGCCGTGTCGACGGCCAGCCGCGGTGAGCAGATTTCCCGGGAAAGCATGCAGCGTGTGGAGGCAGTGCAGTCGGCGCTGGTGGGCATCAGCCAGGCCGTCAGCCGGATTACCGACATGAGCCAGCAGATGGCCTCGGCCTCGGAAGAACAAAGCCACGTGACCGAGGACATCAATCAGCAGATCACCCGCATCGCCCAGCTCTGTGAGCACAGTGCCGGGCAGGCCGAGCAAGGGGCGGCGATCAGTCGGGATCTGGAAGCGATGGCCGATTACCTGCACAGCCTGGCGGAGCGCTTCAACCGATAGACGCCGCATTCGGGGGAACGGAACGGTAAACAGAGATGTCAGCTGTTTAGACATCTCTGTATTTCCACGCCTGTTTCACATCCCAACTGAATGGAGCGGTGAAGTCATGAACAACATCATTTACCTCGTCGGTGCCGTTGTGATCGTGCTGTTTATCCTGTCGTTCATCGGCATGGTCTGACTCCGGCCGCCAACACCCCCGCCTCGGGCTTGTCATCAAAAGCCAACTGACTGTCGTCAAATGAAAAGCGCCCCCTCCTTGGGGGCTTTTTAATGTCAGCAACAAAAAACCTCCGGCGCTCGATCGCCGTACGCGACTGCTCCACTTCAGTCACGAGTTGCCAGGTACGCCCGGCAGGAGAAATAACAAGATGACATTCGTGAAAAGTCTGCTGGCAGCCCTGCCCCTGGTAGTGCTCGGCTGTAATGCCCATGCCGTTGTATCGAGTCAGGAAGCCGCCCGATTGGGCACCAGCCTGACCCTGGTCGGCGCCGAAAAGGCCCGCAACGCCGACGGCTCGATTCCCCCTTACAACGGTGGCCTGACCACCGCTCCCGCCGGCTTCAAGACCGGCGACAGCATGCGTCCCGACCCGTTTGCCAACGAAAAGCCGCTGCTGGTGATCAACGGCAGGAACGTCGATCAGTACAAAGGCCTGCTGACCGCCACCACCGTGGAGTTGGCCAAGCGCTACCCCGGTTACCGCATCGACGTCTATCCGACCCACCGCACTGCATCGCTGCCACAGACGGTGCTTAACAACAGCCGCCGCAATGCCACCGCCGCCAAGTCTTTGGACGGTGGCGCCGCCATCGACAACGTGCTGCCCGGCGTGCCCTTCCCGATCCCGCAGTCCGGCGCCGAGGCGATGTGGAATTTCCTGCTGCGCTATCAGGGCGTGAACATCCACTCCAAGTACGATTCCTGGAACGTCGACGCGGCGGGCGTGCCGAGCCTGGCGGTCAGCGGCGAGGCGTTCGTTTCCTTTCCGATCTACGAAAACCTGTCCAAGCCGTTCAACAACTCCGACATCTATCACCAGCTGAAGCTGTCCTACACCGGCCCTGCGCGTCGGGCCGGCGAGTCGATCATGCTGAAGAACGCCAGCAACCCGGTGCAGTACCCGGGCCGTGCCTGGCAGTACTTGCCGGGTCAGCGCCGGGTCAAACAGATCTCGATCCTGGCCTACGACACCCCCAACCCCGGCACCGCCCGCGCGCTGGAGCTGTACGACTGGACCCTGGTGGGCAAGCGCGAAATGATCGTGCCCTACAACACCTACAAACTGACCTACGTGCACGACGCCAAGTCGCTGACCACGCCAAACTTCATCTCCCCGGACTTCGTGCGCTGGGAAAAACACCGGGTCTATGTGGTGGAAGGCAACCTCAAGCCAGGCGCCAAACACATCTACCAAAAGCGCCGCTTCTACCTGGATGAAGACACCTGGGCCGCCCTGGCCTCCGACCAATACGACACCAGCGGCCAACTCTACCGCGGCTCCTTCGCCTTCTTCAGCCAGAGCTATGACCAGCAAGTGCCCGACGCCACCCCGTTCATGACCTACGACCTGTCTCGGGGCACCTACAACATCAACGGCGTGGTCGGGCCGCACGGCGGGATTCGCTATATCCAGCCGCTGTCGACCGCGCAGTGGGTGCCGGAGGCGATGGCGGGGACTGGGATTCGATAACACCGCGATATGCCTGCCCCACCTGACCTGTGGGAGCGAGCCTGCTCGCGATGGGCTCAAAAACAGCGCGGGGCATCAGGTTTCCTGCGTCATCGTTGACGACCATCGCGAGCAGGCTCGCTCCCACAATTGGATTGGGTACATCCTCAAGAATCGGGTTGGCTGTGAGGCCGCCTTCGCGAGCAAGCCCGCTCCCACAATTGATTGCAGCAGACCTCCATCAGACACTTTTGCGCGCCCTCGACTCTGACTTTTCCAGATCCGACTTTTCACCCCTCTTGCCCAAAAGCGGCATCCACATACTTGGATCCACCTTCATAAATGCCAAATTAGAGGGTGTTCTGTCATTTACAGGTCGGATTTGGACAAGTTGCCCTCCTCGTGATCTGGTCGAATCGCCCTCATCGCCAACTTCGATTGCGCAATCGAAAGGCTCGGTCAGACAACGGCGAACGACTGCAACCACCAGTCGACAATCGCCAATAGGTCAACCCATTTCAGAGGGTGCGTAAATGAACAACAGTGTCGTTATTGGAGAACTCACGTGGCCGGAATACGCGCAGAAGGTCGCGACCGGCTGCCCCATCTTTCTGCCTGTGGGTGCCCTTGAGCAGCATGGTCATCACATGTGCATGGAGGTCGATGTGCTGTTGCCCAGCGCGGTGTGCAAGGCAGTCGCACGCAATGTCGGCGGTCTGGTGCTGCCCGCGCTCAACTACGGCTACAAATCACAGCAGAAATCCGGTGGCGGCAACCACTTTCCCGGCACCACCAGCCTCGATGGCGCCACATTGACCCATACCGTGCAGGACATCATCCGAGAGCTTGCTCGCCATGGCGCACGCAAGCTGGTGATGATGAACGGTCACTATGAAAACTCGATGTTCATCGTCGAGGGCATCGACCTTGCCCTGCGAGAACTGCGCTACGGTGGCATCGACGACTTCAAGGTGGTGGTGCTGTCCTATTGGGACTTCGTCAACGACCCGGCCGTGATTGAAAAGCTGTACCCCGAGGGTTTCCTCGGTTGGGACATCGAACATGGCGGCGTTTTCGAAACGTCGCTGATGCTGGCCTTGCATCCGGACAAGGTCGACCTGAGTCGCGCTGTCGATCACCCACCCGCCACTTTCCCGCCCTATGACGTTTTCCCGATCATCCCGGAGCGCACCCCCGCCTGCGGAACGCTGTCATCGCCCAAAGGCTCCAGCCGCGAGAAAGGTGAGCTGATTCTTGAAGTGTGTGTCTCGGGCATCAGTGCCGCGGTACGGGAAGCTTTCGATCTGAAGACATAACGAGCGCACGGACGTGCCGAAACAAGCGATTCACTGTTAACGCTTCACCCTCCCAAATACAATAAAAAGGGTAAGTCTCATGTCCAACAGCTCAAATCTCTCCCCAGGCCTCAAGCAGCGCCACGTCACCATGCTGTCCATTGCCGGAGCCATTGGCGCCGGCCTGTTCATCGGATCGGGACACGCCATCGCCTCGGCGGGACCTGCCGCCATCCTGGCGTACATTTTGTCCGGCACCCTGGTGGTGCTGGTCATGCGCATGCTGGGCGAGATGGCGGTAGCCTCGCCCGATACGGGTTCGTTTTCGACCTACGCCGAACGGGCGATGGGACGCGGCGCCGGTTTCACCATCGGCTGGCTGTACTGGTGGTTCTGGGTGCTGGTGATTCCGATTGAAGCCATCGCCGCTGCTGCCATCCTCAATGCCTGGTTCCCCTCGATTCAAACCTGGGAATTTGCGATAGCGGTGACCGGCCTGTTGACGTTGACCAACCTGTTCAGTGTCGCCCGCTACGGAGAATTCGAGTTCTGGTTCGCCATGCTCAAAGTCATCGCGGTACTGGCTTTTATCGTCCTTGGCGGACTTGCATTGGCAGGTGCATTGCCGGACAGGACGGTCAGCGGTGTCGCTCAATTGAGCAGTCAGTTCGGCGGTTTCATGCCCAACGGCATGACCGCCGTGGTCGGTGCAATGCTCACCACCGTATTCAGCTTCATGGGCACGGAAATCGTCACCATTGCCGCGGCCGAATCGCGCAACCCCTCAAAACAGATCACCCGCGCCACCAACTCGGTGGTCTGGCGCATGGGCATTTTCTACATCGTGTCGGTGTTCCTGATCATCTCCATCGTTCCATGGAATGACCCCATGCTCGTGCAGGTCGGCTCCTATCAGCGGGCGCTTGAGCTGATGAACATTCCCCACGCGAAACTGATCGTCGACATCGTCGTGCTGATCGCCGTCGCCAGTTGCCTGAACTCGGCCATCTACACCGCGTCACGCATGGTCTACTCGCTGAGCAAGCGCGGCGATGGCCCGCGGGTCCTGCAGAAAACATCGTCTTCAGGGGTGCCGTTCATTGCGGTCCTGGCCAGTACCGCAGTCGGTTTCCTGACCACGGCACTCAATTATTTCGCGCCTGACGAAGTGTTCTCCTTCCTGCTCGCCACCTCCGGTGCGGTTGCCTTGCTGGTCTACCTGGTCATTGCCGTTTCGCAACTGGTACTGCGCAAGAAAATGAATGCCTCAGGTCAGCCGATCGCCTTCAAAATGTGGTTCTACCCTTGGCTCAGCTACCTGGTCATTGCCGCCATCCTAAGCATTCTGGCGGTCATGCTGATCCTGCCCGGGCACCGCATGGAAGTGATCGCGACGGGAGCGCTGACCCTGTCCATCGTGTGTATCGGCGCCATCTTCAATGCCGGGAAGAAGACCGTGCCTAACGTTGAAATGAGCCCGGCGGAGAACGCCTGAGGTTTAATCACCCACGATAAAACATTCCCTGTTCACCTCTTTGCGGCCGCTCTCCTCCACGAGCAGGCCGCTTTTTTTCGTTGAGGGCTCCATGCTCGATCACACTCACACCCGACATGCCTGTTCGTCCCGTCAGAGCCTGCTGGTCGGGCGCCGGGTGTAAGATTCCACCGACCCTGCAACAGGGCCGACAACCATAAAAACAAGATGAGGGTGACCCTGTCGGCCGACTGCCGAAGGGCACCTCACCGATGCAGTCGAGGAGCGGCAAAATGGCGAAACTCCAAGTGGCGAAACCCGCTGCAGGACGTTCGGCAAATGAACAAACGCCGGTGAAAACCATAGGCTTTCTGATCATCCCCAACTTCACCACCATCGGCTTCGCCTCTGCCGTGGAAACCTTGCGCATGGCCAATCTGGCCGCCCGCAAGACGCTGTACCGCACCGTCATCATCGCGTCCAGTCTGGACCCGGTCACGGCCAGCAATGGCATGCGCGTGCTGCCCGATCACACCATCGCCGACGCCCCAAGACTCGATGTGCTGTTCGTCGTGGGGTCGAACCCGATCGTCTCCGATCACAGCAGCCGTCCGCTGCTCAATTGGCTACGCAAGCTGGCGCATGACCAGGTGCCGCTGGGCGGGATCTGCACGGGCAGTCACCTGCTGGCGCGGGCCGACCTGCTCAAGGGCTATCGCTGCACGATTCACTGGGAAGATATCGAGGCGCTGAAGGAGCGTTTCCCGGGGATCATCATTTCCAACCAGCTGTTCGAGCTCGACCGCGATCGCTACACCTGCTCCGGTGGCGTGGCCTCCATGGACATGACCCTGCAATTGATTGCCCGCAACCAGCCTGATGGTCGTGACATCGCGGCCCATACGGCGGAGTTGCTGTTGTGTGATCGGGTACGGGGGGCACAGGAACAACAGCGTGTGCCATTGCGGCAGAAGCTCGGTACCTCGCAGCCCAAGCTCAGTCAGATGGTGGCGATCATGGAAGCCAATCTCGAGGAGCCGGTGGGGCTCGAGGAACTGGCGCGGTTGAACGAGGTGTCGGTGCGGCAACTGGAGCGCCTGTTTCACAAGCATTTGCAGCGCACGCCGAGTCAGTACTACCTGGAGTTGCGCCTGTCACGGGCGCGGCAATTGCTGCTGCGCAGCGAATCGCAGGTCCGGGACATCGCCCTCGCCTGCGGCTTCGTTTCGCCGGCGCATTTTTCCAAATGCTATAGCCGGTTTTTTGGGGTATCGCCGATGGGTGAGCGCAGGCAGGTGGCGGCGGTGCATTGATTGGGTGGATGGTTTGGCCCCATCGCGAGCAGGCTCGCTCCCACATTTGATCCTGATGAACACCGAACGTGTGTTCAATGAAGATCCCCTGTGGGAGCGAGCCTGCTCGCGATAGCATTCCGGTCAATCAGTCCTGCAACGCCTTATGCGCCGTCTCCCGACTCGCCAGCATCGCAATCAACGCCACCGCCGCAGCCGCCAGCAGGTACCAGGCCGGAGCCATTTTGTTGCCGGTCAGTTGAATCAGCCAAGTGGCGATAAAGGGTGCGGTGCCACCGAACACGGCGTTGGCGATGTTGAAGCTGAAGGCAAACCCGCTGAAGCGCACGCGCGTCGGGAATATCTCGGCGAGGAAGCACGGCAAGGTGCCGTCGTTCATCGCCAGGATCGCGCCGAAGGCAATCTGGATCATCAGGATCACCATCAACGGCTGATGATCCAGCATTCCGAACAGCGGGAAGGTCAGCACCAGGAACAATACCGACGCAGTCAGCAACATGGTCTTGCGCCCGAACCTGTCCGACAGCTTGCCCATCAAGAAAATCAGCCCGATGTAGGTCGCCAGCGACACCGTCGAGGCGAGGAACGAATCACTCTCGCTCATGCCCATTTCGGTGGACAGGTAGGTCGGCATGTAGCTGAGCAACAGGTAAAAAGCCACCGCGTTCAGGCAGGTAGCGCCGATCCCGATCATCACGCTGCGCCGATGCACGGTTAGCAGTTCACGCACCGGCGCGTGGGTCGCGCACTCCTTGGCTTCGAGGCGCTTTTCCATCTCCAGGAACTTCGGCGTGTCTTGCAGGCTCATGCGGATATAGCGCCCCACCAGCCCGAATGGCGCCGCCAGCAGAAAGGGCAAGCGCCAGCCCCAACTGTGCAGGTCCTCGACACTGATCCAGGCATGCAGACCCGCGACGAACACCGCACCGAACAGCAGGCCGGCCGCTGTGCTTGCCGGAACAATGCTGGTGTACAAACCGCGCTTGCCCTCGGGCGCGTACTCGGCGAGAAAGGCGGATGCCCCGGCGTATTCGCCCGATGCGGAGAAGCCCTGGAACAGGCGAATCAGCAACAGCAAGGCCGGTGCCCACAGACCGATTTGGTTGTAGGTCGGCAGGATGCCGATGCAAAAGGTCGAGACCGACATGATCAGAATCGACCAGGACAACGCGCTGCGGCGCCCGTACTTGTCGCCGAAGTGCCCCCAGACCAGGCCTCCCAGCGGACGCACGATAAACGACAGCGCGAACACGGCGAAGGTCGCCAGCAGCGCGGTGGTCTTGTCGGTTTGCGGGAAAAACGTCAGTGCGATCACCGTTGCCAGATAACCGTAGGCCGCGTAGTCGAACCATTCGACGAAGTTGCCCATGAAACTGGCGCTGGCGGCGCGGCGCAGGGCCTTGCGCTCGGCGGTCTGTTCAAGCTCTCGGGCCATGGCTGGCGTCAGGCTTGCGCTTGGAGTGCTCATAGGGCACCTCCGTGAGTAGAGGTGCGGTGGGCGGGATGAAAGGCAGGGACACAGAACATGACAGAAACCCCCTATTGTTGTACTTGGCAGGGTCAAGGGTCAGTAGATGCTGCGCGCATTTCGCGTGCATGCGTTGGTTTTTCCGGTAAAACCCGGCCGCGGTGACGGCCGGTGCCTCTCGCCAAAAAGCAACGCCGCACAGGTTCACTGTGCGGCGCGGGCGATTACTTGCGGATGATGTTGTGTTCAGGGCCATACGGGAATTTGGTGATGTTCTCCCCGCCCTGTTCGTTGACGATCAGGATGTCGTGTTCACGATACCCGCCGGCACCTGGAAGGCCTTCAGGCAGCATGATCATCGGTTCGATCGACACCACCATTCCTGGCTCCAGCACGGTGTCGATGTCTTCGCGCAACTCAAGCCCCGCTTCGCGACCGTAGTAGTGGCTCAGCGTGCCGAAGGAATGGCCGTAGCCGAAGGTGCGGTATTGCAGCAGATCGTGCTCCAGGAAGATCTCGTTCAGTTGCTGCGCGATGTCGCAGCAGCGCATGCCCGGCTTGATAAGCTTCAGGCCGGCCTCGTGCACCTTGACGTTGACTTCCCACAGGCGCAGATGCTCGTCGGAGCAATGGTCGAGGAACAAGGTACGTTCCAGCGCGGTGTAGTAACCGGCGATCATCGGGAAACAGTTGAGGCTGAGGATGTCGCCCTTGTTGACCTTGCGCGAGGTCACCGGGTTATGCGCGCCATCGGTATTGATGCCGGACTGGAACCAGGTCCAGGTATCCATCAATTCGGAATCGGGGAAGGTGCGGGCAATTTCGCGCACCATTGCCTGGGTGGCGTGCAGCGCGACTTCGTACTCCGGAACCTGATCACGCAGCGCTTCGACGATGGCGGCACCACCGATGTCCGCAACGCGCGCGCCGTGACGGATGATCGCGTGTTCTTCGGCGGACTTGATCATGCGCATGCGCATGCACGGTGAGGCGATATCCACCAGCTCCGCCTGCGGATAGCGGCTGGCCAGTTTGTCGCGATTGAGCAGGTTCAGATGGTCGAACTCGATGCCGATGCGACCGGCCTTTGGCAATGCCTGCTGGATCGCGACGAAGTAGTTGTCACGCTGCCAGTCGGTGTAAACGATGTTGTCGGTGCCGACGGTACGGCGCCATGGCTGGCCACCGTCGATATTGGCGCTGATGGTCACGGCGCTGTCCTGGGTCACGACCAGCGCGTACGGACGCCCGAAGGAGCAGAACAGGAAATCGCTGTAATAGTTGATGTTGTGATACGAGGTGAAGACGGCTGCGTCGATATTGTTCTGCGCCAGATAAGCCCGCAATTTGGCCTGGCGGTTGGCGTATTCCTGAGCGGAAAACGTCGGGCTGACTTTTTCACCGTTCTTGATCTTGATGGTTTTCGGCATTTGCATGTCATTTATCCTTGTCATTGATCGAGCGACAGAGGGCGCCAATCTGGCGAGCCGCTGAAGATCATTCGAACAGATGCAAGGGGCGGTTTTTTGCGCGAATCCGACCCGTAGTTGGCCAGATCCGCTGCGGGTGCGGGCACCTGCGAAATCTGCGAACGACACAAAACCACTGTGGGAGCGTGGCTTGCCCGCGATGGTCGTCAACGATGACGCTGACTGCCTGGATGCACGCGTTGCCTGAACATTCATCGCGAGCAGGCTCGCTCCCACAATGGGATTGGGTACATTCTCAAGAATCAGGTCGGTTGGGAGGCCGTCTTCGCGGGCAAGCACGCTCCCACAGGTTTTTGCGTCGTGTGCAGAACCGGTGAACTACCAAAATCCTGTAGGAGCGAGCATGCTCGCGATGGTCATCAACGATAACGCTGGAAACCTGATACCCCGCGGTGTTCCAGAGCCCATCCGATTACAGGTGTCAGCCGCGTTTCTTTCTGATGCTTTTCATCCGCGCCGTCGCCCTCTGCACGGTCGCCATCTTCTCCGGCCGTTTCATGCCTCGCCATTTGCGGATTTCTTCGCGGGTGCGGCCGCAGCTCACGCACATTTCGCTGTTGAGCTGACACAGCGAAACGCAGGGGTTTTCAATGTCTTTTGCCATGCTTGCCGCCCGAGGGTTTGCGTGAGTTCAGCCGCGCCGTCCAATCGCCGCCATGTTGGGCGGCGCAGCGCTCTTCGGAGTCGAATTCGACGTGGGCGGCGATGTCGGTGACGGTGATGCCGATGTCCTCGAGGGCGGCCTGGGTGAGTTCGTGCATCCTCGCCTTGGCCTGGCCGGCGACAGCGGTCTTCAGGTCGCTCTCGCCCTGGAACACCCAGGTGACGATGAGGCTGTCGGGAAAACGCTGGTAATCCACCCGATGGGTCAGCCACTCGAAACCGACGATTTCGCTCTTGGCCAGCTCGCAGGCCCAGGTCAGTGCGCGGGACAGTTCTCGTTCCATGGCGGAGTGTTTGGGTTTAGTGCTCATGCGGTCCGGTATTCCACTATCAGGTGCGTGACTTCGTGGGCAGGCTTCAACACCGTGCGCACATTTTCGGTAGACATCGCCAGCAACGAGGACGTCCATTACTTCAAACTGACAACCGCCCCTCACTGTAGGAGCGAGCTTGCTCGCGATGGTATCAAGAACATCGCGGGGTATCAGGCTGCCAGCGTCATCGTTGACGACCATCGCGAGCAAGCTCGCTCCTACAGGTCCGTGTTTGCAGAGACAGGCCGAAAACCTCGATCTGATATCATTCAAAAAGTTACAGACCGAGAAGCCCAAATGAACCGCCGCAAAAAAATCAAGCAGTTGCTCGAAGCCCACGCCAAGAAGGCCAATGCCAAGCTGGCACCGAAGAATAAACCCAAATACATCAGCAAAGCCGACCGCCTGAAGCTGGCGGCCGAGGTTGCTGACGACTCGGTGACTTCCTCGGAGAGCTGATCGGACCGATTCCCTGTGGTTATCGAATAATCAAAACATCTCATTAGGCGTAATCGCTTCAATTGGCTATACATCTACGCTCTGACGAACAGGAGACGAAGATGTCGATTGAACACCGCTTGAATTACATTGGCGGCCGCACCAGCGGTGAAGGCGACGTCCTGCTGCACAGCCTCGACGCAACGACCGGAGAGGCACTGCCCTACGCTTTTTACCAGGCTACCGAGGCGGAAGTGAACGCTGCCGCACTGGCCGCCGAATCCGCCTTTGTGACCTATCGCCATTTCCTGCCGGAGCAGCGCGCAGCGTTCCTCGACGCGATTGCCGGCGAGCTCGATGCGCTGGGTGAAGACTTCATTGCCAACGTGTGCCGCGAGACCGCCTTGCCGCAAGGTCGCATCATCGGTGAGCGTGCCCGCACCAGCGGCCAGTTGCGCTTGTTCGCCCAGGTGCTGCGTCGCGGCGACTTCCTCGGCGCGCGAATTGACACGGCTTTGCCGGAGCGCACCCCGCTGCCGCGTCCTGACCTGCGCCAGTATCGCGTCGGCGTCGGCCCGGTCGCCGTCTTCGGCGCCAGCAACTTCCCGCTGGCCTTCTCCACCGCTGGCGGCGATACCGCATCGGCGCTGGCCGCCGGTTGCCCGGTGGTCTTCAAGGCCCACAGCGGCCACATGGTGACCGCTGACTTCGTGGCCTCGGCCATCCTGCGCGCCGCCGAGAAAACCGGCATGCCCGCCGGCGTATTCAACCTGATCCACGGCAACGGCGTCGGCGCCGGGCTGGTCAAGCATCCGGCCATCCAGGCCGTGGGTTTCACCGGTTCGCTGCACGGCGGTCGCGCCCTGTGCGACATGGCCGCGGCGCGCCCGCAGCCGATCCCGGTCTTCGCCGAAATGAGCAGCATCAACCCGGTGGTCATGCTGCCCGAAGCACTCAAGACCCGTTCGGACGACATCGCCAGCCAGTTGGCCGCCTCGGTGGTTCAGGGTTGCGGCCAGTTCTGCACCAACCCGGGCCTGGTGATCGGCATTCGTTCCCCCGAGTTCGAACGCTTCCTGACTGCGCTGGCCGCGCGCATGGCCGATCAGGCGTCCCAGACCATGCTCAACGCCGGCACCTTGAAGTCCTACACCAAAGGCGTTGAACGTCTGCATGCCCACGATGGCATCAGCCATCTGGCCGGCCAGCCACAACAAGGCAACCAGGCCGCGCCGCAGCTGTTCAAGGCCGACGCGCGACTGTTGCTGACTGGCGATCCGCTGCTGCAAGAGGAAGTGTTTGGTCCAACCACCGTAGTGGTCGAAGTGGCCGACGCGGCTGAACTGCAACAGGTACTGGCCAGCCTGCACGGTCAGCTCACCGCGACCCTGATTGCCGAACCTGCCGATCTGCAAGCCTTCGCCGCACTGGTTCCGCTGCTGGAACGCAAAGCCGGTCGCCTGCTGCTCAACGGCTACCCGACCGGTGTGGAAGTCAGCGATGCGATGGTCCATGGCGGGCCGTATCCTGCGACTTCCGATGCCCGTGGCACGTCGGTCGGCACCCTGGCCATCGATCGGTTCCTACGCCCGGTGTGCTACCAGAACTACCCGGATGCGCTGCTGCCGCCAGCGTTGAAAAACGCTAACCCGCTGGCCATCGCACGGCTGGTGGACGGTGTGACCACCCGCGATCCGCTATAAAGGTCGGCTGCTACAGGTTCGTGAACACCGCGATCCTGTAGCAGCTGCCGAAGGCTGCGTCCGACTGCTAAGCAGTCGCAAAACCTGAGTACGAGATCAACCTGACACACCGCGATGGCTGATTTCACGGCTGCTGCGCACCCGGACGCAGCCTTCGGCAGCTGTTACAGGTTTTGCGGTGGTTTGACTGACTGGGCTTACCTCATGGAACCACACTGAAAAGACCGTTAACATTTCGCCTGTCTTTCTCAGTCCCGCCAGGTGCCATGTGGCCAAAAAATCGAAACGCGAAATTGCCCTGACCACCGGCAATTGCAACTCTCCCCTCACGGTGGCTGACGTGGCCGTGAAGGCAGGCGTTTCGCCGATCACCGTTTCCCGCGCTCTGAACCGCCCCGAACTGGTGAGCGATACGACCAGGGAGCACGTACTGGAAGTGGTGCGCGAGATGGGTTACGTGCCCAATCTGCTGGCCGGCAGCCTGGCCTCCAGCAAAAGCCGGCTGGTGGCGATTCTGCTGCCGACCATTGCCAACTCGATTTTCGCCGGCGCCGTGCAAGCCATCATGGATCGGCTGACCGAGGCCGGTTATCAGTCGTTGCTCGGTCCCACCGGCTACTCACCGGAAAAGGAAGAAGCCCTGCTCGAAGCCATTCTCGGCCGGCGTCCGGACGGCATCGTGCTGACCGGCACCCTGCACACCGAAGCCAGTCGCAGCCGGCTGGCGTCGGCGGGCATTCCGGTGGTAGAAGCCTGGGACTTGAGTGAAACGGCGCTGGACATGCAGGTGGGCTTTTCCCACGAGAAAGTCGGCGAGGTGGTCGCCGATCACTTCTTTGCCAAGGGGTATCGTCGATTCTCCGTGGTCTCGGTGGACGACCCGCGCGCCATTCGCCGCTGCGACAGCCTGATCGCGCGCCTGAAGACCTACGGACTGGATCAGGTCCCCGTTGAAATCCTCCCGCTGCCGGCGACCTGGGAAGTCGGCCGTGAAGGTTTGAAACGCCTCCAGCAACGGGAAACACCACCGGAGCTGATCTTCTGCAGCTCCGACACCCTGGCCTTCGGCGTACTCGCTGAAGCCGCCCTTCAAGGGCTGCGGGTTCCCCAGGACATCGCCGTACTCGGATTCGGCGACATCACCAATGCGAAATTTGCCCACCCCGCGCTGTCTACCGTCAGTGTCAATGCCGCGAGCATGGGGCGAGAAATCGCCGAAGCCCTGCTCAAAAGATTTTCCGGCACCGCCGATTTGTCTGTAAGCCAGATGGATACAGGCTTCGAGCTGATCGAACGCGCCAGCACCTGATCGCGGTTTTCGAAAAGTCGCCAAACGGCGCTTGAATGATAGCGCTATCTGTTTATGATAGCGCTATCGTTGTACGACAACCTACAACGACACACGACGGCTCGCGTCGTCCTGACAGATCTACCCGCACAAAAATAATTCGTGGGAGCGTCAAACATGCAACAACCCAAGAAAACCCGCGTCCGCTATTTGATCCTGCTCATGCTGTTCCTGGTGACGACGATCAACTATGCCGACCGCGCCACCATCTCCATCGCCGGCTCCAGCATCCAGAAAGACCTGGGCCTGGACGCTGTGACCCTCGGTTACATCTTCTCCGCTTTCGGCTGGGCCTACGTTCTGGGGCAGATTCCGGGTGGCTGGCTGCTCGATCGTTTCGGCTCGAAAAAGGTCTACGCCGGGAGCATTTTCACCTGGTCGTTCTTCACCCTCTTGCAGGGTTACATTGGCGAATTCGGCATCTCCACCGCCGTGGTACTGCTGTTCCTTCTGCGCTTCACGGTAGGTCTGGCCGAAGCGCCTTCGTTCCCGGGCAATGCGCGGATCGTCGCCTCGTGGTTCCCGACCAAGGAACGCGGCACGGCCTCGGCGATCTTCAACTCCGCGCAGTATTTCGCCACCGCGCTGTTCGCGCCGCTGATGGGCTGGATCGTCTACACCTTCGGCTGGCAGCACGTGTTCATCGTGATGGGCGCTTTGGGCATCGTGTTCTCGATGATCTGGATGAAGACCATCTACAGCCCCAAGGATCACCCGCGCGTCAACGCCGCTGAGGTCCAGTACATCGCTGAAAACGGCGGCCTGGTCGATCTGGATGACAAGAGCAAGAAGAAGGACGGTGGCCCGAAATGGGATTACATCCGTCAACTGCTGACCAACCGCATGATGGCCGGCATCTACCTGGGCCAGTTCTGTATCAACGCCCTCACCTACTTCTTCCTGACCTGGTTTCCGGTCTATCTGGTGCAGGAACGGGGCATGACCATTCTCAAGGCCGGCATCATCGCCTCCTTGCCGGCGATCTGCGGGTTCCTCGGTGGCGTGCTCGGCGGCGTGTTGTCGGACATGCTGTTGCGCCGCGGCCACTCCCTGAGCGTGGCGCGCAAGACGCCGATCGTGTGCGGCATGATGCTGTCGGTGAGCATGATCATCTGCAACTACGTCGACGCCGACTGGATGGTGGTGTGCTTCATGGCCCTGGCGTTCTTCGGCAAAGGCATCGGTGCGCTGGGCTGGGCCGTGGTGTCGGATACCTCGCCGAAACAGATCGCCGGTCTCTCCGGTGGCCTGTTCAACACCTTCGGCAACCTGTCCTCGATCTCTACCCCGATCGTGATCGGCTACATCATCGCCGCCACCGGCTCTTTCAAGATGGCGCTGGTTTTCGTCGGCGCCAACGCCCTTCTGGCCGCGATCAGCTACCTGTTCATCGTTGGCGACATCAAGCGCATCGAACTCAAGGGCGTGTCCGCAGAACCGGATCACGCCGTGCAAGCAGGCACATTACCCACCACTGCAGGAAAGGTATGAATCCATGGAAACTCTGATCCAACGCCACACTGGTGCCCCTGTCATTACCGAACTGAAAGTGGTTCCGGTTGCCGGTCACGACAGCATGCTGCTCAACCTGAGCGGCGCCCACAGCCCGTTTTTCACCCGTAACGTGCTGATCCTCAAGGACAGCGCCGGTCACACCGGTGTCGGTGAAGTGCCGGGCGGCGAAGGCATCCGCAAGACCCTGGAAGACGCCCGCGACCTGCTCATCGGCCAGTCCATCGGCAACTATCAAAGCCTGCTGAACACCGTGCGCAGCACCTTCGCCGATCGCGATGTCGGCGGCCGCGGCCTGCAGACCTTCGACCTGCGCATCACCATTCATGCGGTGACCGCCGTGGAATCGGCCCTGCTCGACCTGCTGGGCCAGCACCTGGACGTGCCGGTGGCAGCCCTGCTCGGCCAGGGCCAGCAGCGCGATGCCGTGGAGATGCTCGGCTACCTGTTCTACGTCGGTGACCGCAAGAAAACCGACCTGGCCTATCGCTCGGAACCGGACGCCGACAACGCCTGGTTCCGCCTGCGCAACGAAGAGGCACTGACACCGGAGACGGTGGTGGCGCTGGCCGAGGCGGCCTACGATCGTTACGGTTTCAAGGACTTCAAACTCAAGGGTGGCGTGCTGCGCGGCGAGCAGGAGATCGAGGCGGTCACCGCCTTGTCGGAGCGCTTCCCGGATGCGCGCATCACCCTCGATCCGAACGGTGCCTGGTCGCTGAAGGAAGCCGTGGCGCTGTGCCGTGATCAGCACAACGTGCTGGCTTACGCGGAAGATCCTTGCGGTGCGGAAAACGGCTACTCCGGTCGCGAAGTCATGGCCGAGTTCCGTCGCGCCACCGGCCTGCGCACGGCCACCAACATGATCGCCACCGACTGGCGCCAGATGGGCCATGCGATCCAGTCGCAGTCGGTCGACATTCCGCTGGCCGATCCGCACTTCTGGACCATGCAGGGCTCGGTGCGCGTGGCGCAGATGTGCGACGACTGGGGCCTGACCTGGGGCTCGCACTCCAATAACCACTTCGACATTTCCCTGGCGATGTTCACCCACGTGGCCGCCGCCGCACCGGGCACCATCACTGCCATCGACACCCACTGGATATGGCAGGACGGCCAGCGCCTGACCAAAGAGCCGCTGCAGATCAAGGGCGGGATGGTCGAGGTGCCGAAGAAACCGGGGCTGGGGGTGGAGCTGGATTGGGATGACTTGATGAAGGCGCATGAGCTCTACAAGGGCATGGGCCTGGGCGCGCGGGATGACGCAACGGCGATGCGGTATCTGGTGCCGGGTTGGGAGTTCAACAACAAGCGGCCGTGTATGGTTCGTTGATTGTGTGGGCCTGCTTCCTTTGATTCGGGATGCAGGCCAGTACGGCTAGGCACATAACCTGTGGCGAGGGGGCTTGTCGAATCGTCGCACCGCCCCGTTGGACTGCGCAGCAGTCCCATCTTTTGGGGCCGCTTCGCGACTCAACGGGGGCAAGCCCCCTCGCCACAATGATCTCATTTCCACAAGGTCAGGCAGTGTCCGCGCCTGCGCGCCCCTTACCAGAACTTCCAGGTATAGGTCGTCGCAAACCGATACTCGTTGTAGTCATACCCATACTTCTGCTTCACATCGATATTACGCAGATCAAACGCCAACCCTTGCAACGCCCCGCTCTGCACCACATAGCTCAGGGTCAGGTTGCGCTCGCTCTCCTGGTTGTCGCTCAAATTCCCCCCGCGATCCCAGTGGGTGCCCTTGGTGTAGCGGCTGTAGAACTTCAGCCCAGGCACGCCCAACCCTGCGAAGTCATAGCCGTAACGCGCTGACCAGGATCTTTCATCCGGGCGAATGAAAGCCAGTGACGACCAGTTCACCAGGTAAGGCTGCGGGATGTAGCCGTTCATGGTCGGGAAGATGCTGTCACCGAGCATGCGCTGGTAACTGACGCCGAACATGTGCGCGCCCTTGAGCAGTGTGAACAACGCGCCATAGGCACGGTTATCGATTTCACCGGCCACCGCATTGCCGTCTTCGTTGTTGTTGAAGTAGCGCAGGTCGCTCTTGAGCTTGTACCCACCACCCAAGTCAGCCATGTGCATCAGGCCGAAATAGTGCTGCTGGTAAATGTCGTGCAGCACCCCGTAGAAGTAGCTGGCCTGCAGGTTCTTGGTAATGTCGTAGGTGGCCCCGCCAAAGTCCAGGCCGTCACTGTCGAGATTGTCGGTGGTGCCCCACTTGTAGAGTTTCTCGTGATTGGACGATTCACGGGTGACCGCAGACCAGAAGCGCCCGCCAGTCAGGGTCAGGCCATCGACCTCTTTGGACTCGACCACCGCGCCCTGGTAGATGGTGTCCAGTTGGCGGCTGGTATCATCGAACGCCACCGGCAATTGCGGGCGCATGTCGCCGACCTTCAGCTCGGTCTTGCTGTAGCGCATCTTCAGAGTCGCGCCGGCGCGGCTGTAGTCGTCGGCGGTCTGCTGCTTGCTGACGCTGTAGGGCAACGAACCGTCATTGCCCGACGAGTCCAGGCGCACGGCGTATTGCGCATCCACATCCAGGCCGATGGCCAGGGCCGTGTCGGTGTAGCCGGAGGTGAACTGCGCATCGAAACCCTGGGACCAGCTGTGCACTTCGGACACCGGCGCATTGGTATTGGTGTAGTTGCGATGCAGGTAGAAGTTGCGGGTGTCGATCTTGAAATGACTGTCATCGATCACATCGGCATGCGCCGTCAACGTCGAACAGGTCAAACCCAATACGCTGGCGATACCCAGCCCACGGCAAAGCCGGTTTCCATGAACCATCTCACATCTCCACGTTTGTATGTGCCAGGGCACTGTGCTTATAGGAGGTCAATAAAAGGAGTCGCGATCAGGGGCGTTTCAAGGCCCCCTCGAACGCGGGCGTCAGGCCGGACAGCTCGAGTTTGCGCACGAAGTCGCCGAGGCGCTGCTGCTTGTAGGCGTCCACGTCCTGGCCCCGGTAATCGTAAAAACCCTGGCCATCGCGCAAGCCGTTTCGGCCGTTCTGCATGTTGTCGCTGATCACCTGCGGCGACTCGAAACGCGGCGCCAGCGCGCCACTCAGATAACGCGAGGCGTAGTACAGAATGTCGCCGCCGCCCCAGTCGATGAATTCGAGCAGGCCCAGCACCGAGAACCGCAGGCCGAAACCGACGCGCACGGCGGTGTCGATATCCTCGGCACTGGCCACGCCCTCCTCGACCATCCGCGCCGCCTCGTTCATCGCCAGCGCCTGGATGCGCGGAACGATGTAGCCGGCCACCGGATTGCACACCACCGGCACCTTCCCGATCTGCTTGAGCAGTTGCAGCAGGCGCTCCACCACTTGCGGGCAAGTCGCTTCGCTGCGGCTGACTTCCACCAGCGGCATCAGGTACGCGGGATTAAGCCAGTGGGCGTTCACGAAACGCTTGGGCTCGCTGACCATTTCCGCCAGCTCGGTGACCAGGAAGGTCGAGGTCGTCGAGGCGATGATGGCCGATGCCGGGACGTGCTCGCTGACCCAGGCGAAGGTCTCCTGTTTGACCGCGATGACTTCCGGAACCGCTTCGAACACCAGCTCGCATTCGCGCAAGGTCGCCGTGGCGGCGGATCGGGATTGCAGTGTCAAACGGGCTAACGCGATGTCGGCCTGCTCCGGCAACAGCATGCCCAGACGCACCAGCATCTGCAGTTCGCTGCGAACATTGCCGCGCACGCGCTCGAAATAGTCGCGCCGCTCTTGTTCGGCGCGTTCCTTGATGTCGATCAGGGTGACGGGCAGGCCCGCGTGGATGAAGGCCAGGGCAATGCCCTCGCCCATCCGCCCGGCGCCGACCACGCTGACGTTAGGCAGCGCGGCGCTCATCAATTGAAACCCCGGGTCAGCAGCTCGGTCATCTGCACTCGGCTCAACCCGGCCAAGCCAAGGTTTTCCAGGGTGCGGCCTTCGGCGTAAAGGTCGCGGGCGGCAACCGCCGAGGCAATGCTCAGCAAGCCCTGCGCCACCGGTGTCGGCACACCGGCCCAACGCCCAACGGACACCAGGAAGGACAGGCCCAGACGGGTGTCCTCGAGCATGTAGCGGTGTTTCTGCAGGTCGATGTCTTCGCGCCAGTCGCCGCTGTCGGTCAGCTTGCCGTGGGCGCCGCGTCCGTACATCCACTCCTCGCCTTCGGTGGTGTTGTAGTGATCGGCCAGCGGAAAATGCGGTGCGCCGTAGGTCAGGGCTTCACGCACGGCCATGCGTTCGGCATCGAGTTGGTTGGTCACGCGGCGGATCGATGGCTGGGTGCCTTCGTGATGAATGTCCCAGGTCTCGAAATGCTCCAGGGGACCGGCGTTCATCATGATCAGCGGCGGGTGAATGATGGGGCCGGCGTTCATCAGCGCACCGCTCAGGGCGTCTTCGATCGGCTCGACACTTGGATAGGCCTCGCGCAGCACCGAAAAGGCATGCTCGGACAGGTTGCTGGGGAACACGCCGGTCGGCAGGCGGGTCGCGTAGCCGCTGATCACCAGATTGCTGGCGCCGTGTTTGCGCACCAGGTACGGCAGCGTGCCGGTTTCGGCGAAGGCGACACTGCTCCGATTACCCGCATCGGCCATAGCCTTGGCAAACACGTAGCTGCCGAAAGTGCCCGGCGGCAGGAACACCACCTGACCGTCGTGCAGGTGCGGCGCGACCTGCCTGGCCAGATCTTCGTGGGAGGTCGAGGGCAGCGGGATGATCACCAGCTGCGCGTCGCCCAGGGCTTCGGCCAGATCGTCGGTCAGCGACAGCGCATCGCCTGGTTTGCCAACGGACAGCTGGCGTGTGCCACGGTAGTCCTTGATGGTCAGGCTGCCGATGTTCAGCAGCGCCTTGAGCGCTGCACTGTCACGACGCCACAGGCGGGTCGCGTGCCCCTTTTCAGCCATTTCTGCGGCAGCGGCGTAGCAGCCGTGACCACCACCCAGCACGGTAATCTTCATGGGAAAGCTCCTCTTGTCAGTGGCTCGATCCTATCGAGCCCTCCCCCCAACGACTCTCCCGATTGCGCAATCGACTCACCGATTGCGCACATGCCTCAATGCTTCTGTCGGCGCAGGGTGTCCGACGGCAGGCAGCCATAACGCTGCCGGTAAGCGCTGGAGAAATGCCCGAAGCTGTTGATCCCGTGACGCAGCAGAATGTCGGTGACGGTTTCGCCGGCCCTGCCCTGCTTCAAGGATTCATGGATCACGGCCAGGCGGCGGTCGCGGATGTAATTGAGCGGCGCCTGCTGGAGGAACTGGTTGAAGCCGTTCTGCAGGGTGCGCACCGAAACGCCGCACAGTTCGCTCAGGGTGGTCAGGCTGATGGGTTCATCGAGGTGCGCCTCGATGTAGTCCCGGGCCTTCTTCACGTGGTGCGGCAGCGCCACGCGGGTGTCGTTCAACAGGTCCGCAGAGTAGTTGTGCGGCAACTGGGTGAGCAGCAATTGCATCAGGTATTCGGACAGGTTGCCGGCCAGAAGCGAGCCGTCGACGCCACTACCGTACAGCCGGCAGATGTAGTCCAGAGTGTGGTAGAGACTGACGGCGCCGGCGCCCTGATGATCGACACTGACATCGAAGATCACCGACTGCTGCAGGCTGCGGTCGAGCAGGCGTTGCAGCTGGGTTTCCAGGGCGTCACGGTCGATGCGCAGGATCAGGTTGCGGCATTCGCCGTCGGTGACGATGCGGCTTTGCGCGAACGGCGAGGATACGCTCAGGCACCCGGTCTGCATCGCCGCGCTGCGCTGCCCGTGGGCCACTTCGCAATTGCCGCGCAGGGTGATGCGAAACAGGTACTGGTGGGTGATGTCGCCGATGGTGACTTCCACCGGCGCGCCATAGCTCAGGTCGAGCAGCGCCGCGTCGCCGAAGAACACGCCGTTGAGCCGGGTGTGCATGGGCTCGTCGCACAGCACGTTGAAGCTGTGCGGACACAGGTAATGGCTGACCTTGTCCTTGATCTCGCGGTAATCGGCCGAGCTCAGCAGGCTGTGCCGTTCCAGCAGGTGTACGTCATTGAGCATCGAGGGTTCTCCTGATCAGGCGCGCCTCGGCCCCGCCCCGTTCAGACAGGGCGAGGCCGAGACGCGGATCATGGGCAACGTGGATCAGGCCTGGGTCGGATACTCCCGGGCATGGCTTTCACGGAAGCAGCGGCAGCCGCGCCACAGCAGGAGCACGGTCAAAGCCGAGGCACCGACAATCACCAGCGACATCGACGAGCCCACAGCGGCAGGCGAGCCGAAGTAGCGGTCGGTCAGCAGCGCCACCAGTGTGGTGCCCAACCCCAGGCCCAGCAGATTGCTGATCAGCAGGAACACCGCCGAAACCTGGGCGCGCACCTGATTCGGGGCGAGGATCTGCATGGCGGCGGTCGAGGCCGGCATCGGGAACGAGGCGAAGAACATCGCCGGCACCAGCAGCGCCACGGACAGCCAGAGTTGATCGACCTGCGAGAACAATACGGCCGGCACCGCCATGCCGAGGGCGCCGATCACCCCGGTGCGCATCGCGGCATCCGAATGACCGCGCTTGGCCAGAAGATCAGTGAGCCAGCCACCGAACAGCACGCCGGTGGTGTTGGCGAGCAACAGCACCGTGCCGAGCATGTAGCCCGCTTCGACCGGCGTCAGGCCGAACTTGCGGATATACAGCGCGGGGCTCCAGCTCATGAGGCAGAACAGCACCATGGCGTAGAACGAAAAGCCCAGGTAATGGCAGGTGAAGGTGGCGCGGTGACGACCCAGGAAGCGGAAACCATCGCTCAACGCGACTTTCTTCGGCCGGCCCTGTTCATCCACCTGCAAGCCTTTGCGCGCAGGTTCGCGCACCGTCAGCCAGATCAGAATGCCGACCAGGATGCCCGGCAAACCAACAATGAAGAACGCCAGCTGCCAGGCTTTCATGGCGCCGAGAAAGGCGACTTCGAAGGTGCTCATGTCCTTGAGCAGCGCGATCACATAGCCGCCCACCAGAAAGGCCAGGCCACCGCCGACGAACGAGCCGATCGAGTAGATGCCCACGGCACGGCCGAGCTTCTCCTTGGGGAACATGTCGCTGAACATCGAATACGCCGACGGCGACAGCGCCGCTTCACCGACACCCACACCGATGCGGGCGAGGAACATGTGCAGGAAGTTCTTGCTCAACCCGCAAGCCGCCGTCGCCAGACTCCAGAACACCACCCCGACGGCAATGATCTTCGGCCGGGAAAAACGGTCGGCCAGGTAGGCAATGGGCATGCCCATGAAGGCGTAGAACAGGGAAAACGCCAGCCCGTGAAGCAGGCTGAACTGGGTGTCGCTGATCTGCAAATCGGCTTTGATCGGCTCGATCATCAGCGCGAGGATCTGCCGGTCCACGAACGAAAAGATGTAGGCCACCATGCACAGGCCCACCACATACCATTCGTAGATGTAGGTTTTCTTCTTCTGCAGGACCGCGTTATCGACCTGGATATTCACTGGTGTTTGCTCCTCTTGGAATCCGTTCGTATGCGTGACCGGGCCACCGGTCATGCACGCTGTGTGCCGGGGGATGGAGGGCAGATTTCAGGAGGGACGGAGGGCTTGGACATTGTCGGTTCTCTTGTTGTTATGGTTTGACTGCAAGGCGTACGGGATGAAGCAGACCACAGCGACGATGCGCATCGCTGCAGCTAAGGTAAGTCAGTGGATGCCGGGGGGGTATCAAGATGAACAGCCGGTGGTGCAAGTAAATCTCCCATTCGTACTGGGGATTTCTTTAGTTGGCGGGGCGCACGGAATGCAATCCCTGTAGCAGCTGCCGAAGGCTGCGTCCGGCTGCGAAGCAGCCGTAAACCCAGACGCCCCGGTATGTCAGATATATCCGGTGTACAGGTTTTGCGACTGCTGCGCAGCCGGACGCAGGCTTCGCCAGCTGCTATCGGACCTGCGGATGTGCACGAAACTGGCGAGCAACCTCAACCACTGTGGGAGCGGGCTTGCCCGCGAAGAGGCTGGCACATCCAACATCAATGGCGAATGACACAGAACCTTCGCGAGCAGGCTCGCTCCCACAATGGGTTTGGTGGCTGGCCGCAAAATCTGTGGCCATACCGAAACCACTGTAGGAGCGAGCTTGCTCGCGATGGAAGCCTGGACACCGCGGGGTGTCAGGTGCCCAACATCATCGTTGACGACCATCGCGAGCGTGCTCGCTCCTACAGGGTATGGGTTATCACTAAGACCGGTGGTGTATCTGCGGCCTTATCAATGCCGTCGATGTTCACAATCACTTCAATGAAGTTCTCTTA
>NZ_JBSVXG010000025.1:0-46336 GCF_054070595.1 Pseudomonas sp. SDO55104_S430
CATCGCGGGCAAGCCCGCTCCCACAGTTTTTTGAGTTGATTGCAGTGTCTGTGAACGACTCGAAACCTTGTGGGAGCGGGCTTGCCCGCGATGGAGTTTAACGATGACGCGGGTAATCAGAATGCTCACAGGACATCAGAGCCAACTCCAGGAAACCCCAACATAAGCCCCCAACCCCTCACCCGGCGTAGACCTCGCTACATCCACCCCCTTGTCGTCATACCCCGGCGTCACCGTCGCCGCGTAACGCTTGTCCGTCAGATTGCGAATATCCAGCCAGGTCTGCCAATCCCCCTTCGGCGCATTGAAGCCCAGCGTTGCGCCAAACAGCGCATAAGGATCGGCGTAATAGCTGTTGGCATAATCCACCGCCACCTTCGACACCAACTGCGTATTCACCGCCGCAAAGAACCCCTGCGGCCAGTCATAGCGCAATTCCCCCTGGTAATAGTGCATCGGCAACCCCGGCAGGCGGTTGTCGCCGAATCGGTCATCATCCCGATAGTGGAAATCGCTGAAGGTATAAGCCTGACGCAAACTCAACCGCCCACCATCCGCCGCCGCCCACAGGTCGCTCTGCAAACCGGCCTCAACCCCCTGATGCACCGTCGGGCTGGCGTTGAGCTCATAAGGCGTGGTCGCGTTGGCGTCCGGCAATACCGAGAGCAACTCATGGCGCACCTGGGAGTAATACCAGGACAGGCTCCATTGCCCGATCGCGCTATCGCCACGACCACCCAGCTCCAGGGTGGTCGCGGTCTGATTCTGCAACTCGATCGGATCGCGCTGAGTCCCCGTCGCCGGGCCGCTGCCAACCGGGAAGCGCTGGTTGGCGCTGTAGATCAGCGACCACGGATGCGGCGCTTCCACCGAGCGGCTGAGATTACCGAACACCTGCACCTGCGGCGTCAGCTGATAGCGCAGCCCCACCCGCGGCGCGTAATCCCAGTCGCCCATGCTGGTCTTGCCGCCGCCATCCGGGTAAGTCACCGCGCTCTCGCGACGGGTATAGATGGCGGCCAGCCCCGTTGTCAGCCACAGGTCCTCGGCGATCTCCAGGTCATTGCCGGCATGCAGCACCGTGTCCGAACCCTGATAGGTGAAGTTGCGCATGTGCGTGCCCGGCGCATAACCGGCGGTGTTGCCGGTGGGGATTCGCACCAGCTCGCTGGCCCCGTTGTTCGGCAGATGCTTGGTCACCCGCAAACCCACGTTGCTGTTGCTCTCCATCCCCCACAGCGTGTCGCGGCGCTTGTAGTCGAAGGTGCCGCTGACATCGGTGTACGCCACCTTCAAGCGGTTCGGGCCTTCACGCAAGTCCATCGGATAGTCGTGATACACCAGCCCCGTCTGAATGCTCGAATCGTCATCCAGATAGAAGGTCGTCTTGTTGCCGATAAAGGTGCTGCCCGGCTGCTTGCGGCTGTCATCGCGCAGCACATAGGCCGGGTTCGCCGCACGGGGATCGTGCTCGATGGAGTGCTTGGTCACGCGCCCGGCCAGGTCGTTATCGGTCTCGCGATAGCGCAGGTAAAAACGCGTTTCCAGATTCGGATTGAAGCGATAACCGAAGTTGGCGATCAGGCCTTGGCTCTCGCTGTTGGTGTGGTCCTGATAACCGTCGGACTGCGCGTCGGTCACCGCCACGTAATAGTCGAAATCCCCCAGCACCTGCCCGGAACTGACCTGACGCTGTTGATAGCCATGACTGCCGGTCGCATAACGCACCTGCAACTTGGGCGAGTTGTAGCCGGTGTGGCTGAGGTAATCGATGGCCCCACCCAGCGCCAGGGCACCGCGATCAAAGCCGTTGGCGCCGCGCAGCACCTCCACATGATCGAGCCACAGTGGCTCCAGCAACTCATACGGCGTACCACCGGGGCCGGTCAGCGGCAGCCCGTCGAGCATCGTGTACAGCCCCGAAGCATGGGCCCCCGGCGCCCGGTTGATCCCCGAACCACGAATCGAAATCTTCACCCCTTCATTGCCCGAAGACTGGGCATACACCCCTGGCTGATACGCCAGCACATCCTGATTGCTCGCCACCCGCCCTTGCAGCGGACGACGCATATCCACCACGTTCGTCCCGCCCGGCACCGCGGCCAACCGCGCCTCGGCCTCGGCAACCGAACGATCCTCGCCGCTACGATCCTCAGCGCCAATCAACACCTGCCCCAACTCCAACCCCTCCGCTTCGGCCAGGGCCGGACAAACCAGCGTCAGGCCAAGCAACGCGGCGGGCAGGGATTTGGGCGAGGGCATCGGGAGAACTCCATACGACGAAAACGGGCAGTGAGGAACTGCGACGTATGGAAGAACGAAGGAAACACATGGGGATTTCTTTTTTTTTCAAACACCTACGGCCTACAAGGTCAATGCAACCCCTGTGGGAGCGTGGCTTGCCCGCGATGGTGGTTAACGATAACGCTGGCTTCCTGACACACCTGAATCAACTGTAGGAGCTAGCTTGCTCGCGATGGTCGTCAACGATAACGCTGGCTACCTGACACCCCGCGGTGCCAGATCCACCATCGCGAGCAAGCTCGCTCCTACAGTTTTGGTGCAGCCCGCGATCAAATGTGGGAGCGAGCCTGCTCGCGATGATTCCCGACAACTACACGCTCCTCATCCCCCCCAACCTCATGCAACGAAACCCGCGAAGTCTCCCGCAACGCCAACCCCCCAACCAACCCCAACACCCCCACAACCATCAAATAAAACGCCGGCGACAAATTGCTCCCCGTCGTGCTGATCAACCACGTCGCCATCAACGGCGCCGTCCCGCCAAACAGCGTATACGCCATGTTGTACGTCACCGCCGACGCCGTATAGCGCGTCCTGGTCGGGAACGTCTCCGACAGCAGCGCCGCCGTCACCACGTTGCACAACACCGCCCCGGTCGCCAGCAACATCACCCCGAACACCGACGCCGCAAACGACCCGGAACTGGCCATCAAAAACGACGGATACACCACTACAATCAACAACCCGCAAGCCGTCATCACCGTCCTGCGCCGCCCGACCTTGTCCGAATACAACCCCGCCACCGGACAAATCAGCGCCGCAAACACCAGCGCAATCAACGACACCAGCAACGCCGTCGCCCGACTCAAGCCGCCGGCCACCTGCAGATACGTCGTGAAGTAGGTGGTGAACATATAAAAGGACAACGCCGTCAGCGACACGAACGCGCCCAGATAGCACATCGCCGCACCGTGATTGCGCAGGGTTTCCTTGAGAGGGGAGTGCGCAACATCATGCTCCTCGGTCACCGCCTGGAACGCCGGCGTCTCATCCAGCTTCCAGCGCAGATAAAGCCCCACCAGCCCCAATGGCGCCGCCACCAGGAACGGCAACCGCCAACCCCAACTCGCCATCGCCTCGGCCGACAACGACGCCTCCAGCGCATAAGCCAGCACCGCCGCCGAAGCGAAAGCCGCAAAGGTCGACACCGGAATAAAGCTGCCATACCAGGCGCGTTTGTCGTTCGGCGCATGCTCCATCAGATAGGCACAGGCCCCCGCATACTCACCGCCGGCGGAGAACCCCTGGGCACAGCGAATCAACGACAACAGCACCGGTGCCATCACCCCGATCGCCGCATAAGTCGGCAACAGCCCGATCAAGGTCGTCGCAGCCGCCATCAACAAAATCGTCGCCGCCAGCGTGCGCTTGCGCCCGATCTTGTCCCCCAACATGCCAAAGAAAATCCCGCCCAGCGGGCGAAACGCAAAGGCCACCGCGAACACCGCAAAGGTCTTGAGCAACGCCGCGCTGGCGTCACCACTGGGGAAAAATTGCTGAGCGATAGTCGTGGCCAGAAAGCCATAGACGGCAAAGTCGAACCACTCGACAAAATTGCCAATGCCGGCCGCGACAATCACCTTGCGCAGCGTTTCAGGGCTGACCTGTTCCGTAGTAGTGCTCGTCATGCTTGACCTCGACCTGTCGTCAGTGATCCCTCGATTATCGGGCGACCCACCGACGCGACTCACTTCAAAAGTGTCATCCGCATAGTCAGCACCGACGTTTGGTCACTGAAGAAAGCATGATTCAGGCCAGGCGATTCAACCAAGCAGTCCCTTGTGATGAGGCTATTTCTCTATAGAAGAAATTCCTGTGGAAAGGAAACTCCTGTGGCGAGGGGGCTTGCCCCCGTTGGGCTGCGCAGCAGCCCCCAAAAATCTATGCCCTACGCAACTCCCCCGGACTAACCCCCAACCGCTGCCGAAACACCGTTGCCATATGCGCCTGTGAATTAAACCCGCACACCAACGCAATCTCCGCCAACGTCGCCTTCGAATCCCGCATCAACGCCCGAGCCCGCGCCACCCGCCGATCAATCAGATACCCATGCGGACTCTGCCCGGTCGCCAGTTTGAACGCGCGCATGAAATACCCCTCCGACAACCCCAACAAATCCGCCATCGCCTTCACCCCCAGCGAACCGTCGAGCCCCGCCTCGATAAACTCATCCAGCAAACGCATCCGACTCCCGGTAATCGACCCGAAAGCCTCCACTTCCTCCCCCTGCGCACGCTCGGCCAACCCCAGCGCCCAAGCCTCCCAGTCATCCTCCACCGAAGGCCGCAACAACGCTCCACGCATGCGCAACGCCAGGGCAATCGCCTGCGGATCGATGAGATTGTTGAACGCCCGATCCCCCGTCAACGCCACCCCATCGGTACGCAACACCCGCAGGTACTCACCGCCCTTGGGCGACTCCGACAACACATCACACCCCACCGGCACAAACGCCAGCCCATTGGGCACCGCATCGAAGGGCAGCACCCGATCACTGCCGATCGCATGCACCCCGCGCTGGCTGTCAAAGGCAAAGCCAATCGCCGATTGCGACGCCACATACCGCGTCGCATAAGCCGCCCTGGGCAACAATTCAATCGCCCACGACCCGGCCTCGACACGGCGGACCGGTTCAGACTGCGGCGGTGAAGGAGGGCGTTTTCGAGAGCTCATGCGCTCCATAGTAGTGAACAGCGGGGACAAAAGTCAGGTCAGTTTTCTGAAAGCCCATCGGCCACGCCCATGCCTAGACTGAACAAAACCTCAAGGAAGCCCGCCATGCACACACTCACCCTCGACGACATCCAGCAAGCCGCCCGTCAGGTCTACCAGGCCATGCCCGCCACGCCGCAATATCGCTGGCCGCTGCTCGCCGAACGCCTGGGCTGCACCGTCTGGGTCAAACACGAAAACCACACACCAACCGGCGCTTTCAAAGTGCGCGGCGGCATCACCTTCATGCACTGGCTCAAACGCACCCACCCCGAAGTCAAAGGCATCGTCACCGCCACCCGCGGCAACCACGGCCAAAGCCAGGCCTTCGCCGCCAGCGCCCTGGACCTGCGCGCACTCATCGTCGTCCCCAGAGGCAACTCAAAGGAAAAAAACAACGCCATGCGCGGCTTCGGCGGCGAAGTCGTCGAATACGGCCGCGACTTCGACGAAGCCCGCGAAGAAGCCGCCCGCCTGGCCCAACAACACAACCTCTACCTTGTCCCCCCGTACCACACCGAACTGGTCAAAGGCGTCGCCACCTACGCCCTCGAACTCTTCACCGCCGCCCCAGACCTCGACACCGTCTACGTCCCCATCGGCTGCGGCTCCGGCATCTGCGCCGTCATCGCCGCCCGCGATGCCTTGGGGTTGAAAACCGAAGTCGTGGGCGTGGTCTCGACCGAGGCGGCGGCTGCGAAATTATCGTTCGAGGCGGGAGAAATTTGCGAGACGGACTCGGCGAATACCTTTGCCGACGGGCTGGCGGTGAGAAAGCCGATTCCGGAGGCGTTTGCGGTGTACGCGAAGGGCGCGGCGCGGATTGTTGCGGTGAGTGAGGAGGAGGTGGGGGAGGCGATGCGGGTTTATTTCACCGATACGCATAACTTGGCGGAAGGGGCCGGGGCGGCGGGGTTGGCGGGGTTGATGCAGGAGCGGGAGGCGATGGTTGGGAAGAGGGTGGGGGTTGTGTTGTCGGGGGGGAATGTGGATCGGGAGGTTTATTTGGGGGTGGTTGGGTGAGGGAGGTAGGATTGACCTGATGAGTGTGGCAGTGAGGCGCGCCATTTGTTTAGCGCGCCATGTTCGCCCGGTGCGAGTAATTCATTGGAGGCTGATGGATCGAAAAACTGTGGCGCGCCCTTTTAGGGGGGAGCGTGAAGAAGGCAGCAACCAGCCAGAAGCAGTCATTGGCGATAGACTGCTTCCAGCCATTAGTTTCCGATCACGAATGCCACTTTCAAAGCACTCTTTTGAGCAAGGTGATACATACATTACTGCCGAACTTGTGACTGCTGAACGACTAAAGACATTAAGCCTTTGCAGCGGGAGGTAAGCGGAAGCTGACGCCCATGCGGTTAAAAGCGTTCATTGCAGCAATGGCCACTGTGAGGTCAACCAGATCTTTTTCTGCAAACATGGCAGATGCGGACGCGTAGGCGTCATCGGATACATGTGTTTCGCTGACACGCGTGACTTCTTCTGCCCAAGCTAACGCCGAGCGCTCCAAATCCGAGAAAAGGTATTGTGCTTCATGCCATACCGGTACCAGCAGCAGCTTGTCCACCGACATTCCTTCTTTGATCAAATCACGTGAATGCAGATCAATACAATGGGCACAACCGTTGATTTGAGAAACCCTCAAAAACACGAGATGAATTAGCAGGGCCGGCAAGTTTGTCGATGTGGTCACGAAATGGTGCAGTCCTCCGAGGGCCTTGGCTGCGCCAGGCGAAGTTTCAAACCAATTGATGCGACTCATAAGTTTCCTTCCTCTCATTACGGCGTTGGTGCGAAAGACATGCAGGCGTCGCTGTCTCGAAATTATGCGAATCCCCACCCCCTAACCGGGCTTATAAGGAGCCCATGGCAGCGAACGCTGCTGGTGTACGGAGAAAAATGAGGTCGAGCCAATTGTGGTCATAAAGCGGACTATGGTATTGATCCACTAGGCTTCTAATCTACTGGTCCACTTTTGAGGTGCTCATGTCCTCCAATACGATCCTGTTCGGGGCCATGGCACTACCCTCGGGAAGGCCTCCTGTGGGTATCAATCTTCAAGAATGGTTGTATGTAGAATTGCGCGACGCAATGCTCACCGGACGTATCCCTCCGGGCAGCAAGCTACCGGGAAGCCGGGCGCTGGCCAAGCATCTGGGAGTGGCACGCGGTACGGTGCACTCAGCGTATCAGCAGCTTTTCTCAGAGGGTTATACAGTCAGTCGAACTGGAAGTGGCACACGTGTCTCCGTTGAGCTGCCTGATACCAAATTACGAGCATTTTCCCTGGATCAAGGTGATGGCGCAGACGTAACGGTGAGGCGAACGCCGCCAGTCACAGACTGGCTTGAGCGGCTGAGCGCTACTCCAGCGATCACGAGGCGCAAAATTCTTCCCGGACTGCTGCCATTTTTCCCAATGCGTAGCGACGTACATTCTTTCCCGATTGATCTATGGCGCAAGCTGCATATTCAGCAGATGCGCAGTTCAAAGGTAGAGACGTTGCTCGATTATGATCCGGCCGGATTACCGAGTTTGCGTCGTGCCATTGCACAGTATCTGGGCTCGGCGCGAGGGGTGCACGTGCCTGAGGACCAAATCGTAGTGCTCAGTAGCGTGCAACAGGGAATCGACCTTTGCCTGCGACTTCTGGCACGACCTGGGGCGTCTGTCTGGATGGAAGATCCAGGGTACCCAGGAGTGAGACAACTCATGACTGTCGCAGGTTGTAAGGTAGTGGACGTTCCTGTCGATCAACAGGGCATGCGCATCGAGCATGGTGTCCAGGTCGCCCCAGAGGCAGAGCTGATTTACGTGACGCCGTCGCGTCAAATGCCCACCAGTTACCAACTGTCTCCCTACAGAAGACGCGCTCTGCTGCGTTGGGCGAACGCCTCTGGGGCCTACATAATCGAAGATGATTATGACAGCGAATATCGTTTTATCGCCAAGCCCATCCCCGCATTGCGCTCAATGGCCGGCGCCGATGACTCGGTGATCCTGGCTGGTACATTCAGCAAATTGCTGTTTCCATCCGTCCGCTTGGCATATCTGGTGCTACCGCCCCACCTGGTCAACAACTTTACCCAAGCGCTGGCATTGACCTCGCGCCACCCTAACAGCCTCAATCAGGCTGTGCTGGCGGCATTTTTCGACCAAGGACATTTCGACCGGCATGTCAGACGCATGCGCAAGCTCTATTCACTTCGTGCAGAAGCGCTAAATTGTGCAGCACAACAGCATTGGCGGGGCTTGATCGAGGTACCGGAGATTCGTGGTGGACTGGATATCGCCGCTTCATTGTTGGTCGGCCACGAAACAGAGGCGTGCGAGAGAATGGAAAAGGCCGGCGTCGATGTCATGCCACTGGGAAGATTTTATCGGTCGCCGAAATCTGGCGGTTTTTTGTTGGGATTTGCTCCGTACGAAGAGCGAGCCATACAAGAGGCAGCTTTGAAGGTTAGGAAAGCATTAACCTGAAAACATTTAGCCTCCGGCATGAGTTTAAGGTCACGCTTGGGGGTGCACCGGCGACGTCAAGCTGCGCGGGTGTGAGTTGACCAGTGATAGACATTTCTAGCTTGCCGGTGATGACCGCTTCTGGCCGATTGCAGTCCTTCGCCACCAAAGCGAATGCTCTTGACTGCTTTGGCCAATCGCTGACTGAGTCTCTGCTAAGCGCTGCTATGAGGGGAGATGACTCGTATTGAAGAGTGGCAAATGCCGTCCAGTTCCCATGGATTGCTAGTTTCAGGTGGCGTGCGAGCAGTTTTTAAACATAACCAGCGAGTGCGTGTTTAAGCATCCTCAGACTTACTTCCAGAAAGCTACAAATCCTTGCGCCTTTCCCTACCGCTACGCCAGAATCCGCCGGCTTGTACGCCTTGGGCCCGCTCAGTAACTTGATCCGCGTCACTGCCCATCAGTGATCGGGTTAGCAGCCTGTAGGTAATCTAAGTCGTGCAACGCTTCTATCAGTCAGGCTCGCGCATGTTTCTTGATGGTGGCTGTACGCAGGGCGCCCTTGGGCGCGCCGGCTTCTTAGGTTCCCCGGTCTGCTAACCTGCGTGCAGCTGCCTCCCTCTCGTTTAGCAGCAAGAGGGTAGGCACATGATTAGGAACCTGAGAAATGTTCAAAGTCACACCAAATCCCCCGGACACCGATCCGGCATCCTCGAATCAACCCGATCCAACCACCCCCAACGACAACACCGAACCCACCCTCGACCCCCACACAACCGCCACCATCAAAGCAACATCCCGAACACCCAGCACACTGTTCACCGTCAACCCCGATGTCTCAACCGAAGACCTGATGGTCTATCTGGTCGAAACGCTGGCGTCGGTGGATGTGATGGTGCATCACCTGGTGGATCTGCTGGATGGTGGGGCGCGCAATGCGTTGTTGGGGATTTCCAATAGTGTGATGTTGGCGGAGATAACGGCGAATCGGGTTTTGGATCAGATTGATCCGCCGTAAATTTGTGTCGGTTTGAAAAGATCGCAGTCTTCGGCAGCTCCTACAGGGTGATGTGTAGTCCTGTAGGAATTTTCGGGGGTTGCGATTTTTTTGTAGGGCCGCTGTGCGGCCCCACGGGGATAAATCCCCTCACCACGAGATGTTATTTGGCAGAGAACTTCAGAATCACGTTCTGAGTGTAGGTTTGCCCCGGATCCAGCCGTGTACTCGGGAAGGCCGGCTGATTCGGCGAGTCCGGATAGTGCTGGGTTTCCAGGGTGAACGCGCCCCAGTGCGGATAAACCTTGCCTGCCTTGCCCTTGACCGTGCCGTCGAGGAAGTTGCTGGTGTAGAACTGCACCCCCGGTTCGTTGGTGTACAACTGCAAGACACGGCCGGACTGCGGGTCGCTGACTTCGGCGGCCAGTTGCTTGATATCGCCTTTGCTATCCAGCGCCCAGTTGAAGTCAAACCCGCCCTGTTTCGGCTCGGCGAATTTCAGTTGCGGGTGATCGGCCTTGATGTGCTGACCGATTGCCGTGGGTTTGCGGAAGTCCATCGGCGTGCCGGCCACCGGGGCCAGTTCGCCGGTCGGAATCAGTTTGGCGGTGACCGGTGTGTAATGGCTGGCGTTCAGGGTGGCGAGTTGTTTGAGAATGTCGCCGTTGCCGGCGCCGGCCAGGTTGAAATAGCTGTGGTTGGTCAGGTTGAGTACCGTCGGTTTATCGGTGCTGGCCTTGTAGTCGATGCGCAATTCATTGCTGTCGGTGAGGCGGTAGGTGACCTCGGTGGTGAGGTTGCCAGGGAAGCCCATTTCACCATCGGCCGACAGATAGGTCAGGGTCACGCCCACCGAGTCCTTGTCCTTGATCTCCTGCGCTTTCCAGACCCTCTTGTCGAAACCCTGAGTGCCGCCATGCAACGCGTTGGTCTTGTCGTTCTGTGGCACCTGATAACGCTTGCCGTCCAGTTCGAATGCACCATCGGCCAGGCGATTGCCGAAGCGGCCGATGGTCGCGCCAAAGTACGCCGTGCCTTTCTGATAACCCTGCACATCGTCGAAGCCGAGAACCACATCATCGAGCTTGCCGTGTTTGTCCGGCACCTGCAGCGCCTGCAGCGTCGCGCCATAGGTGATCACGCTGGCCTGCATGCCATGACTGTTGCGCAGGATGAACTGTTCGACGGGAGTGCCGTCATTGGTTTTGCCAAAGGCTTTGTGTTCGCTGGACAGGCCGGCGGCCTGGGCGGATAGGGTCGAGAGCATCAGGGACAGTCCAAGGCCGGAAAGCAGGTGACGGGATTGAAGCATGGTTGACCTTCCTTTTTGTTGTTGTTCTGGAAAACACCGGTAAGCCGCATGGGACCGCGCAGGGCTGGGCAGACGCTTCACTCGTTAGCATCTACAGCGCAAAATAGTCATGCTAATTATCGGGTGAGATCAAATTTATAGCGGAATAATCGTTTGTTGCAATAATAAAGTCTGACTAAATGGAGTTTTTGGTCAGCGCTCATTGGTGGTTTTACGCTGGAGACCCTATAGGCGTCGCTGGCGTGTGGGGCATCGGTCAACAGCGTTATGGAATGCCGAGAATGAAAAAAGCCCACTCGAGAGTGGGCTCAGGGTACGTTCAGCTAGCCGTTAGGGTTGCCCGGGGTTATTCCGTGGCATTGAAGGCCTCGTGGTATTGCACCGTGCCCAACGGAAATTCACCGACGAAAGACAACGCCTGGAAGTATTCCTGGGGAACGCCGGGCAACTCCAATCCAACATGAACGTTGAAACCGAAGTGACCGTAATAACCCGGATCGCCCAGCACCACGCAGCCAGCCGCACCCTTGTCTCGCAATTCCGTCAATGCCGCTTTCATCAAAGTTGAACCAATCCCCTGGCCTTGCCGGTTCGGCGATACGGATATCGGCCCGAGTCCGTACCATCCCGTCGCACCGCTGGACACGCTGACAGGGGAGATCGCGACGTGGCCGATGATTTCGTCATTTTCCACGGCCACCAGAGAGACCGTTAGTTGCCCGGCACGGCGCAGGGCGTCGACGATGAAGTGTTCGGTGTGGCTGGAATGTTCTGCGTGTTCGAACGCTGCGGCAGTGAGTGTGGCGATGCGTTGGATGTCTTCAGCTTGCTCGTTGCGAATGGTCATTGGCTCGGTCTCGGTTTTTTGATGCATCAGCGGCTCAGGAACGAGAAAGCAGCAGTTTGATTCCAGCGGCGCCAAAGACCAACGCGAGCGTGCCTTCAATCCATCGACGTGCATGGCGATAGGCCCGAACCATTGGGGCGGTGGAGAAAACGAGTGCATAGCCACCGAAGATGGTGATGCTCATCACCGCGCAGGCGGCCAGGGTGATGGCGACGGTCGCCGTCGACGCTTGCGGCCCCAGCCCCAGAGTCATTGTTGCAACCCAGCCAAGTAATGCTTTGGGGTTGGTGAGGTGCATGAGCAAACCCCGCTTGTAGAGCCTGAAGCCGGAGACTTCCGGGGTGGCGGCATGCGTCTGCCTGAGTTGCTCGTCCGAGATACGTGCGGAGCGTGCCGCTTTGATGGCGAGGAACAGCAAATAGGCTCCACCGACTATTTTGAGTACGCCGATCGCATGGGCATATTGCGTCAGGATGGCGGAAACGCCTGTGGCCGCCATCAAACCCCAGAAAAAAGAACCACTGATAACGCCTGCTGCGAGCATGAACGCCGGGCGTCTGCCTTGATGCATGGCGACCCCCATGATTCGCATGTTGCTGGGCCCTGGACTCGCCGCGCCAATCACATACACGGTGAGTACGAGCAGGAGGTGGTTGAAATCGAATGGCATTTGAGTTCCTTCTCTTGGCGGGTTTCGGTTAATTTCCGACTGGCCGTAGGAATTGTCAATTCAGCCAACAACATCGAATTCGTTCTGCGGCAATCGGGAGAATCAGGGCTTGATCATGTTTAAGGAGAAAAGATGAACACGGTTCTGTCTGTCTACGCGCTGTGTGTGGTTGTGCTGTTCCTCAAGATGTTTGCGATTTCCTGTTATCAGGGGTTTTATCGGATCTCTCGTTTGACGTTCCAGAATCCGGAAGACGCGAGGCTTGTGGGGCGCTTGCCCAGTGCGTCGGAATTACCTCAAGTCGCGAAGGCGAAGAGTGCGTGGCTGAACGATCTTGAGAACATTCCGCTGTTTTTTGCGTTGGGCGGGCTTTGTGTGGTGTTCGATACGCCGGTGGATCGTACTGTTTGGTTGTTTGGGATTTTTACGGGGGCGCGGGTGGTGCATACGGTGACGTTTCTGGCGGGATGGCAGCCTTGGCGGACGATTGCTTATGCGTTGGGAGTTGGGTGTTTGATGGGGTTGGCGGGGATGGTTGTTGCGGGGGTGGTTGCTCAGGCTGCTAACATCTGACGCTTTCCCATTTGGAGATCAAGCAATGCCGGACCGCGAAATCATCATTCCAGATGCCATGAGGCCTATCGTCGAGCGCGCGGGTTACGCCCCTGCGGTCAGAGTTGGTCACACGCTTTACTGCGCGGGCCAAGTGGGAAGAACGCCTGAGCTGGAGGTCATTCAGGATCCCGAGCAGCAGTTCATCAGCGCCTGGAGAAATCTTGAAGACGTGCTCGCCGCTGGAGGTTGCAGCTTTGAGGATGTGGTCGAGATGACGACCTATCACGTGAACATGTCGCAGCACATGGCGGTGTTTCGTGAGGTGAAGAATCGCGTGTTTCCCAAAGGTCTGTGCGCCTGGACGTGCGTCGGTGTCAGTGAGTTGGCTCACCCGGGGTTGTTGGTAGAGATCAAGTGTGTGGCGGTGCGCAGAAGTTGTAGTGAGTGAGGTGAAAAGATCGCAGCCTTCGTCAGCTCCTACAGGTGGACGCATTCCAGGGTAGGAGCTGCCGAAGGCTGCGATCTTTTTGGGGCTGCTGCTCGGCAGGAAAGGTCTGCACAAACAGCAGGAAGCTGATGCATGTATCGAGTTCCAAAGACCAATGGACTCAACGCCATCGCAGCCCGTTATTGGTCATCCGCGGACGCGAAATCCGGATGTTGGCGCTTCATGTGTATCAGTGCTGTTCGACTGCCTCTTGGCGAAACCCGCTCTTCAATAGCAAATGGACAAAACCCGAGTTTCGGATACAGCAGCAACCCCGCCGTGTTTTCGTTGAAGCACGAAATCTGCACCTCTCTGGCTTCATACCTTTCAAACGCCAAGGCCGTCATGGTCTCCACAATAAAGGTCGCGACACCTTTGCCCCGGGCGTGCGGCGGGACGATGACATTGCCAACGCAGCAAACACCTTGGCGTTCGGCTCGATAGAAGTTGGCGAATCCAACGATGTCTCCATTGAGTTCGAAGACGGTCGAGTCGAAGCGTTGAGAAATGGCGGCATTCAATTGCTCTTCCGTTAGCGGGTACTGCGCTTTCGGAAACATGAAAAACAGCTCTTGGGCGTTTTGAGGAAAGCCGCAGATAGCTTTAACGTCATCGGCCGTCACTGGCCTGTGGTGCAGGTTCATTGCGAATCCCTTGGCTGAATAAACTCACACTTTAGTCGACTTCCAAGAGGCAGCTACGCTTTACCAACAGCTACATGATTTGTGAAGGATCAAACGGTTTGTGTTGCGTTGAAAAGATCGCAGCACTATGGGAACTTCGGACCACCGCCCAGGTCAATCTGGCGCTGTTTCGGGCGTACCGAGCAGTCCAGTGGTCTGTTTCCTCCCATGCCGTCCGAGCGCAGTCGAGTCCCTGATGCCAATCAAGCGTTTCCTGCCGGGTCTGATCCTGGTGTTCTGCGCCGCCTCGTCGCCGGGTTCGATCGCTGCCGAGCGAACAGTGCGCATGCAAAGCAACAGTGCATCGACCACGCTGATCGAAACCGCTTCGCGCCAGTATGGCGAAGGCCAGCTGGACCAGGCCGCCGCCACCCTGGAGCGGGCCCTGCATATTCAGCCGAACAATCCCGCGACGCTGCATTACCTGGGCGTGTTGCGTCTTCAGCAGGGGCAGTATCAGCAGGCTGAAACCCTGGCGGTGCGCTCGAACATGCGCGTCGGTCGCAACGTCGCGTTGCGCAACCGCAACCTCCAATTGATCCAGGCCGCCCAGCAGGCCCAGGCTTCGGGGACGCCACCGGGCGCCATTGCGGACCCGGTTGCCGTGCGCAAGCAGTTGGAAGGGGAGGCCCAAAGGCGCAGCGAGGCCGATCTTGCTCAGCCATCCACTCAGGATTCTGGCGGCGAATCCGGCAAGCTCGCGCGGACTTCCGTCGAGGCTGAACCTGCGTATGACGGTCTGGTGATTCCCCGTGGGCATTTGCCGCCGCCGGGCAAATGCCGGATCTGGTTTCTGGATCGTCCGCCAGGGCAGCAGCCCGCGCCGGACAAATGCAAGAAATTGCAGCGCCGGGTTCCGGCAGGGGCTTATCTGGTGAGCGGTTGAGGTTTTTCCCGCCAACTCAGTGTGATGACACGAAGGGCGACGCGGTCGTCGGCGCCGGCAACGCATAGGCCTGTTTCATCCACGCCACCTCCGCCAACGGTGTGCGACCGAAGAGACGCTTGAAGTCGCGGCTGAATTGCGAGGCGCTTTCGTAGCCCACCAGATACGCCGATTTGGCTGCGGTCAGATCGTTGCGCAGCATCAGCAATCGCGCCTGATGCAAGCGTGTCGACTTGAGGTACTGCATCGGCGAAGAATCGGTCACCCTGCGAAAGTGCAGATGAAAATTGGGCACGCTCATCTGCGCTTCCTGAGCCAACGCCTCCACATCCAGGTGCTCGTGATAACAGCTGTGGATCTTGTGGATGGCGCGCGTCACCTTGCCGAACTGGCCCTGCCGGGCGATCGCCGCGCGCAGGGTGCCACCTTGTCCGCCGGTGAGGATGCGGTAGTAGATCTCGCGCAGCATCGCCGGGCCGAGGATTTGTGCGTCGCTGTGATCGTTCATGACTTCCAGAAAGCGCAGGGTCGACTGGCGTAGCGCTTCGTCCATGGGCGAGGCGTACATGCCCATGGGCCGGGCCGCGCTGAAGTTCCAAACCTCATCTACCTGCTGAATCAGCTCGCCGGCCAGGGCGAAATCCAGACGCAGGTACACCGCCAGCATGGGCTGCGCTTCGCTGGCGTCGGTTTCCATGGTGAAGGGGACCGGCACTGACACCACCAGATAATGCTGGGCGTCGTAGACATAGATCTCATCGCCCAGATAGCCGCGCTTGCGGCCCTGACAGAGGATGACGATGCCCGGCTCATACAGGACCGGCGTGCGTGTCAGCGGCCGGTTGGATCGCAGAAAGCGCACGTCATCCAGCGGACTCAGGTTGTAGCCCTCCAGCGGCGCAAGTCGGTCCATCAATTGCACCATGCGCGCGGCGCACGGGTCCTCTGATTTAGTCATCGGTGCGCCTTCCTCCACATTCCTGCTCAACCATCAGTAGAGCGGCTCAGCGCCTCCCATTGCTCAATACTCTCCGCCGTCCGCTGCAGCTTGTCACGCACCAGGGCCAGGGCGTCGCTGCCAAGTAGCATGTGAGCGGGAGGGTTGGGGGAGTCGATGATCTTCAGCATGGCGCGCGCGGCTTTTTGCGGGTCACCCAATTGATGACCGCTTTTTTCCTCGCGGGCTTTGCGCACCGGGTCGAAGCTCGCATCGTAGTCACTGATGCTGCGCGGCGTACGCCGCATCGAGCGGCCGGCCCAGTCCGTACGAAACGATCCCGGTGCCACGGCTGTGACAAAAACATTGAAGGGGGCGAGCTCCTTGCTCAGCGTGTCGGAGATGCCCTCTAGCGCAAATTTGCTGCCGCAGTAATAGGCGATGCCCGGCATGGTGATGTAGCCGCCCATGGACGTGATATTAAGGATGTGCCCCGCGCGACGCTGGCGAAAATACGGGACAAACGCCTTAGTAACCGCCACCGCGCCGAAGACGTTCACGTCGAACTGACGACGCATCTCCTCCAGCGACGACTCCTCGAAAATCCCTTCGTGGCCGTAACCGGCGTTGTTGACCAGCACATCCACTGGACCGTGCCGGTTTTCGACGGCGGAGACCACTGCCGCGATGGCATCGAAGTCAGTGACTTCCAGCACCACACCATGGGCCCGCTCAGACGAGAGCGCTTCGAAGGTCGCCAAAGCGGATTCGCTGCGAACGGTGCCGATCACACGGTGGCCCTGGGCGAGGGCTTCCCTGGCCAGGGCCTGGCCGAAGCCGCTGCTGACGCCGGTGATAAAGAGGGTTTTTACAGCATTCATGGGGCGCACTCCTGAAAATATCGGGTGAGGCCATGCTAGGGCGAGGCAGGGTGGGGGACTATGCCTGATTGGATTTGCGTATTGTCTGTTCCTATCAAGTGGATGGTGGAACTCATTGTTAAATAGCGAACCTGCATCCACTCTAAACCTCCATGAATGTTCTTCTGCGAACATCTGTGTTGCGCAATCTTCCGATCGGAGGAAGACTACGCCACGCTCATCATGCGTCCTCGTGACGGGTGATCCGGGCAGCTATCGATCTCGCGACAGGACGTCACCCATGCGCAAGGATTACGCGGCTTTTTTCATCTCCCTCTTCTTCTCACGACTGGCCGATCAAATCCTGCTGTTCATCGTGCCGCTGGTGGTGTTCCAGACCACCAACAGCGCGTCATGGGCAGGGCTGGCGTTTTTCGTCGAATCGCTGCCGCGCTACCTCGCGTTTCCCGTGTGTGGAGCGCTGTGCGACAAGTTTTCGCCTGTCCGGATTCTGCACATCAGTCAGGTTTACCGGGCGCTGCTTTGTGTGGTGGCGGTAGGGCTCTATGCGGTGTTCGGCGGCCTTGCCTGGTTGGTGATGCTGTCGGCGCTGTGCGGGGTACTGACCACGCAGGGCATCATGGCCCGCGAGGTGCTGATGCCGCACATCTTCCAGCATTACAGCTACACCAAAACCTTGTCGTATTCGCAGATCGCCGATCAGACGGGGCTGGTACTCGGGCCGCTGGTGGCGGCGTTGTTGCTCGAGGTATGGGCTTGGCATTGGGTGGTGCTGTGGGTGGCGGGGTTGTTTGTGCTGGCGGATGTGAGCATGCGGGTGTGGCAGCGACTCAGCCGGATAACGTTGGAGGTGTTCGAGCAGCATCAGGACATTTGGTTGCAGCCATTGCGGGTAGCCTTTGGGCACATTCGCGAGCAAGCGGAGTTGAAGAAGATCATCGCCTTGGCGGTTGGGATCAATCTGATTGTCGGGGTGACACTGGCGACTTCGGCGGCGATGGTGATCGGGCAGTTCGGCGCTGGCAAGGATGCCTATGCCGGACTACAGGCGGCCGGGGCGGTGACCACCATTGTGATCCTGTTTTTCCTGGCTCGGGTGGCGCTGCCGATGCGGGTGCTGGGTGGCTTGGGATATTCGATGATTGCCGTGGGTGGATTGTTCAGTGCATTGAGTCCGGGGCTGACCGGGTATGTGGTGGGATTTCTGCTGGTCGTCGGCTTCGACAAGATGTTCAACGTGTATATGCGCAGCATTCGTCAGCGAGTGATTCCGGTTCGGGACTTTGGCAAGACGGTGGGCGTGATGACGTTGCTCAACAACCTGTCGCAGCCGCTGGCGGGGTTGTTGGTGGCGGGGTTGGCAGCGCCGCTGGGGATGCAGGGGGTGATATTGATGTTGGCGGCGCTGACTGCGGTGTTGGGCGTGGGCGTTTGGTGGTTGAGTGAGGCGCGTGGTGGGGTTTCGGTTGGCAGCTGATGCTTGCTGCGGGGTTTACGGTGTTCGAAGTGGCATTCGCAATTGCGCAGGTACCTCTCTGTAGGAGCGAGTTTGCTCGCTCCTACAGAGAGGTACCGCTGATTAGTTCAGAACCTCCACCTTTCCAATGACACAAGGCACACTGGATGGCAGGTGGGCTTCGATAAATTCCACTACTTGTTCTTTTGCTCGGCGTTGAAAGAAAACGTATTGGCTCCCTGAGAGCATGTCATTTGTGTTTTTTTCCGGATATTTAAATTCCAGTTCAACCATGTCTCTATTTGTCGCAATCGTAATGTTCGTTAGTTTGTTCCAGTGTATGAAGTAATGGTGGTATTCAGTGTGCAAACTTTGAAAACCCTTGGAATTTGCCATGGACAGATACATCAGTCCCATGCCGCCGGGACCTATCAGTGCACCAATCAGGAAGGTAGGATCAATGGTTGCTAGGAAGATGAAAATAATTGCTATGATGCCGGTAAACCATTTCAAGAATGGTAGTACCCATTTAGCTGGTTCTTTCCATTCGCAGTATTCCAATCCGGACTGAGTGAATCTATACGCATAATTCATTCGCTGATGGGTCATGGATGAGGTCAGGAGTGAGAAAAAAATAAAAAAACCTAAGCTAAACAGAATTCTGGATATGTCACCGTCCTCCGGGGTCGGATGTCGATATAGAAAATATGATGCCCCTCCTACGACAAATATTGATGAAAACGCAAACATGCAGTTGGCCACGAATGTGTTGTAGTTGCGCGCCCGAATCGTCCATGCCATTAACGTTGGCTCACTAGCGTATTTCCATTGTAGTTGCGGCGGTAAATCAAGTGCTTTGTTGAATTTAAACATATCAGGGCTCGTCCATTAGCTCAGTTAGGGATGATCAATTTCAGAAGCTGGGTTTCTTGCTCTCTCAGTACGATGCCGTCCTTTTCCTCTAGCTCGCCGCTGAAAGCATTGTTGGCTCGATCCGCTTCGTTCGGGGCCCACTCAAGCGCGATTCGAAACATGTACCCGCGTCTGTCAGCACGCTGAAGTACCCCGGCCGGGTACTTAACCTCCAATTCAAGGACAGGGCTGCCTTTGGAGAACTCGATCCACACTTGCCATAGACGGTGCTGTTCTTTACCGGTGTAGATGTAGTCCGCCGGATTGTCTTTGGTACCGGGACCGTCGGGTAACTGGCCGAGCAGATTCGGATCTATCCAGTAACCATTGAGGAACCTGTCGTAGAACTGGTCCTTGGTGCTTTGCAGTTCGTCGGCATAAAACAGATATGTCTGGATCATCGCCGGTTGCAGGGTCACGTCCTTGCCTGCCAGCGCATTCGGCACCTGGATTTGCAGCCAGAAACCCAGGTTTTTTCTCGGCGTGCTGCCTCCGCCGGTGGACAAAGCCCTGCCGCCGACGCTGGGACGTTGCAGGGTTTCCAAGAGGGCTTGCGTCTGCCTAAAGTGGCCTTCATCGCCATGCCATTCCGGGATTGATCCTCGCCCCCAAGTGCAACGGTACAGCCACAGGCGCAGTCCCTCGCGCTTGTAGCGGTTGGCGGCCATGCTGATCATCAAATAGGCGATGCCGAGAATCGCCAAGGTGATGATCACCGGCTTGGACATTACCCAGGCAAAGCCGAACCAATAGCCAAGGCCAGTGCCGATAGTTTGTATCGTGGCGACCACAGACATGCCTGTAACGATACGAGATTTTCCTTTGAGTAAGCCTTTTTCAACCTCGCTGGTGGCGCCATCAACGTCATGGGACAATTGCCAAGCTTCTAGCCCGCTCGCCACAGCACCCAATGCCGCCCACGTCACCGTGCGCCAGATCAGCCCTTTAGAAACGTTCGCAAACTCAGTCGCCAGCGTTGCTCTGGCACTTTTCCCGTCAATCGCAGCTGTTCTGGCCTCCGACAACCAACTTCTGTATGAGGCTTGAGCCACGCTCCGAGTTTTGAGCCTTAGTTCAGCTGTCATATTCCCCGCACGATTCCACGCCGGCCCTACCCACAACGCCGCGATCGCATTCCCTGCATACGCCGCACTCGCACTCACATTGCGCCATTCATCCGCCGAGAATTTGCCATCGTTCTTTGCCTGTTTTGCCGTGTGATGCAAGTTCCAGGCGTTCAGGCCCACCAGCAGGGCAGGCAAGGCATTGCCCAGGTTCTGGTTCATCCAGGCTTTGGTGCTGCGCAGGTGTTCCTGAGTGCCGAATGTTTTCAGCTGCTCGATCACCTCCGATTTCCCCAGATCGGAGAGCCAGCGGTTGATTTGTGGCAGGTCGACAGGCAGGCGCGTGGGGCCTGAGGTTTGACCGGAGATCTGGTTGGGGCGTTGCAGGAAGAGGTGTTTCAGGCGGTCTTCTTGGGCTCGCAGAAAGTGACGCGCTGCGCGTTGATCGTGAGGCGCCGCGCGATGGCGTAAGGCGTTGTTGGAGGACGCTATCTTGTTCTGCACAGTGGCGACTTCCAGCAGCCAGGCCTGGTACTCGCGTTGGTAGTTCGGGTTGTAGACCAGCTGTGTGTCCATGGAGATTTCGGTAGAGATCAGCACTTGCGGTACGGCCAGGGTCAGTGCCAATTGCTGTTTCATGGCCGGCAGCAGCATGACGCTCAAGCCGTGCCAGGCGTCTCTGGCCTTGTGGTTGGCGACGTCGAGGAGGGTGTTCATCGCCTGTTTGGCGGTGCTGCTCATGGCCTGGTAGAGCTGGCTGTCGCGGACGGATTCCAGGTCCAGCACCGCCTTGATTTCATTGAAGCGGGTGCCGATGCTCGTGGCGTCGCCCGGGGATCTTGGGTTCAGGGTGGGGGAGTGACCGTCGCCTTCGCGGCCCTGGTCGTCGAGTTTGCCGGTGGTGCTGAAGTTGTGGGTGACCTGCTTGATCAGCGCGGCGAGTTCCGGGTTGAAGTTGTACAGCGCGGTGCCGAACAGTTTGCTGGGCTGCGCGGCTTGCGCGAGTAGCCATTGCTGTCCGCGTTCGACGTTGCCCAAGGCGGTGTAAAGGGCGTGGGCGGTTTCCAGCAGTTGGCTGGCCTGATCTTCGTGGCCGGTGTCGTGAAAGACCGTTTCGGCACCTGGGTTCAACTGGTTGAGCCAGTCGATCAGGTCGTCGGCACTGCGCTGGATGTGCGCCTGCAGCTGTAGCGCCTCGACGGTGGTCTGGCTCAGGTAGTTTTGTACCTCGTCAAAGCGCACGTCCTCGCGCCAGTAGCGTTTGGCGTCCCATTCCTCGAGGGCTGTCCGCCATTTTTGTTGATCAGGCAGATGTCCCCACCTGGCTTTGAACGCGCGTTCGCCGGCCGCCGCTGTCGAGTTCGCGCCCATCCTCACCATCGCGCTGTACTCGGCCTCCACCAGTTCCGTGGACCGTTCGATTTCATCGTGGGTGCTCAGCAGCGTGTACAGGTCATCGGTGTAGGCCTGGCGCTGGATCGGGTCCTTGATCGAGGAAGGAATGAACGGCTCGGCATCAAACCCGCACAAGTTCTGCACGGCTAACGCACTTTGTAATTGCTGTTGATGCAGGGCTTCGAACTGGCTCTGCTCCATAAGCCGACCGACGAGGTTCATGTTCAGGTCGTCGATCACCGCCAGCGGATCGTCCAATGCGACAAACAGCGCCGTGTCCTGCATCGGTACCCGGCCGCGGACCAGCGCTTCTTCAAAGGCCGGCTTGAACGCCGCGTCCGGGTCGGCGGTTTCGGTGGGCAGCAGGGTGCTGGTGAAGCTCGGCGCCTGTCCGCCATAGACGAAAATGTCTGCGACACATTTGCCCAGCTCGGTGATCGCCTCGCCGTGGGCGACTTTGCCGGTGAGGCAGTACGCCGGCAGGTCGACGCTGCGCATCCAGCGGGATTGCTCGGCGGCGTTGCTGCGCATCAACTCGCACATCCGCCACGTCCATTGCACAGGCGAGTAAGCGATGCGCAGTTGGGTTCGGCGGGAGTAGAGCAGGTACTGGCGTGCCTGGCCGGGGTTGTGGCGGGTGTCCTGGTTCAGCTCGCGCTCGGTCCATTCGTGACGAATGAGCATCTCGCGTTCCACCTGATACTCATGGAAGGTTTTGTCGACGCTGCTCCACACGTACAGCCAGCCGTCCCGCAGCTGGCGCAGGGTGTAGCTGCGGGTCTTTAACGGTGGCAATGCGGGGTTTGACCAGTTTTTCGGAAGCGGATTAGGACCTTGGGCGCTGCCTTGCGGCGACTCGTCCACGGCATACCGAACCGGGAAAACGGCCACTTCCTTTTGCATCAATCCGCACTGGCCGGAGCCCATCGGTATGTTCTGGAATTCCTGATTGCGCCGGGCCTGATCCAGCTGGGCTTCTGTTGCGTAGCTCATCACATGTCCTTGTGGTTTTCGGTGGGTAGACAATCGTTATCCATCCGCTGGATACGCAGTTCTGGTGCAAGTTGGAGGGCGTCGGGATTGTGTAAGAGCCAACGCTGATAAGGCCCGTCTGATTGAAATGCGAACCCAATTCCCCAGCGCACGCTGTACTCGACCCAGATGGCGAGACTGCACTCGCTCGACAACCCCCAAGCCTCGGCTTCATCCAATCGTTGATCGAACCATTGGGTTCGTGTGCTCTCGTCCAGTTCTGCCAAAAGCAGCGGCTCGCGTTGCTCCAAGCTATGGTTCAACCGCTCGGAAAGTTGCCAACGGCCAGCGCGGTTCAGCGCCTTCAGTTGCCCCTCACCCAACAGGGTATTGACCCCGTCAGGGGCAGGCCCGGCGCGCAGAAAACTACGCCACACAGATTGGGGTGCGGATTCCCAGGAGTGTTGACCTTCAGGCACATGCCACGCCTCGATCGGTCCCAGAATCCCGTCGAGGTGAGTGCCCTGATAGCTCTCCAACCAATGGCGCGCCACCAGCGGATCGGCAAAGCGCAGCAATCCGCTCCCGCCCAGCACATCAGGTGGCGCGATAAAGCGCCGCAAATGATCGGCAACAACCTGCAGGGGAGCGCGACTGGACAACAGGCTGGCATCCGCCTGCTGGTACTCCTCGCCGATCAAAGTGGACGGCCCCTGAAGCGAAACCAAAATCGGCCCCAGATCCTGTAGCTCACTCCACCGTGTCCCGAGATACAGCGGCACAATCTCCAGCGGTTCGCCACGCTGGTACAGACGGGCAAGCGCATCGGGCCGCAATACACCATCAATCAACAAATAGTTGGCTTGGGAAACTCTGTTCACTGGGCTGTCCATTCCCTGTTCCTTGTGTTGAGCAACGCGTAACCGTTGCCTGATCACTGCATCGGGAACGCGAAAATAAGGGTTCCCACGGGGCAAAATCGCCCAACGGGTACCAGAACCCTTCTCAAGGAACGTGCCAGAAATAATGAGGAGTAATGAAATCGGGGGTATGAGGCATTTTTGTCCGACGTTTGAAACAAATAGAGGCTCAATTACCCCTAAAAGTGCGCAAGAAGTTGCGCAGTGCCTGGCAACTTTTTGCGCACTTGTCTGTACAGCACGGGCGACGTTGCCTGCAAGAATGTGTCCACAGGCTTATCCACATTTTTTGTGCGCAACTTCTTGCGCATAGTGGCCTTAAGTCATCACCCTATCCGATGGTGTTCAGATAGAGGCTGGGCTCAGGTTTACGAATGGCTTCGCAGCCGGGCGGTTTCTGGGGAATTTGATAGTCTGGGTTCGGCGCAGCTGCAGCCAGTTTCAGCAATCTGAAGGAGCGAGGTTGCTCGCGATGGAGGAAGGAACACCGCGGGGTATCAGGTTCCCCGCGTCATCGTTGACGACCATCGCGAGCAAGCTCGCTCCTACAAGGGATGGCGATTCCATATAATCCTGCGCTTGTTCCCACACATCAACCAAAGGCACCAGGATGGCGCTCACACTCAGGCAGGCACAGGTTACCGATCTTCCATCGATCTACAGGGGCGAGCAGGACTATATCCGGTGCTGGGAACCTGATCACGAAAGCGCCTGGCGAATCCAGCTGGAGCGGCACCTGACGCGCTGGGTGGAGAACTTCGAACGGTTCACCATCGCGTCCATGGACGAGCAGTTCGCGGGTTATGCCTTATGGACTGCCGAGCAGGATCACGCCGAAATCTGCACCCTCAACGTCAGCCCGTCGCATGGACGCTGCGGCATTGGTCGAGCGCTGCTCGAGGCTTGTACGGCGGCGGCATTGCGAGAAGGCTTCACGCTCATGAAGTTGAGCGTGAAACCCGAGAACCCCGCCAGGCACCTCTACGAACGAGCAGGTTTCGTGCGGAGCGGAATCGACACTCACGGTTATCTGCAATACGAGCGCAGAACTGATCAGGTTCCGCGCCCGTAGCGCGACTATCAAAAGCTGTATTTGGCCGTCAGCATGTAGTTGCGCGGTGCACCGTAGGTATCCGTCGAACCCCAGGTCACGTCATAGCCGATCGCCGAGTAGTAGGTGCGGTCGAAGATGTTGTTGGCGTTGAGTTGCAGGTCCAGGTGCTTGTTCACCTCGTAGCCGGCCATCAGGTCGGTGACCGCGTAGCTGCCCTGTTCGATGCGATAGCTGCCATCGTCGAGCGCCACGTCGTTGTACATGCGGCTCTGCCAGTAGACGTTGCCGCCCACGCGAAACTTCTCCAGCGGACCTTGCAGACGGTAAGCGGTGGACACCTTGAACAGGCGCTCAGGCTGATCCGGGGTGAAACGCTGGTTATCGTTGGCCGGGTCCGAATCCTTTTTGTAGCGGGCGCGGGTGTAGGTGAAGCCGGCGCCCACTTGCCAGTTCGGGGTCAACGCACCCTGCAGTTCCATGTCGATGCCCTGGCTGCGAACCAGGCCGGACGATTCGTAGCAGGTCATCTCCGGGCAACCGGTCTGGTCGTCGGCGACGCTGGCGCGGTTCTTCTGATCGACCTGGAACAGCGCCAGGCTGGCGTTGAGGGCGCCGTTGAAATATTCGCCCTTGATGCCGATTTCGTAGTTCTCGCCCACGATTGGTTCGATCACCTTGCCGGAGGTGTCCTTGGAGGTTTGCGGGGTGAAGATGTCGGTGTAGCTGGCGTAGACCGAGTAGGTGTCGTTCAGGTCATAGATCAGGCCTGCGTAACGGGTGACGTTGCGAGTGACCTTGTAGTCGCCTTCGCCCGTGCGGTTGTCGTAGTCATACCAGTCCAGACGGCCGCCGAGAATCAGGCTCAACGGGTCGGCAAGACTCAGTCGGGTGGTCAGATAGACGCCGTCCTGGCTGGTGACTTCATGGCTGTCGCCGCTGTGCACGAAGTCCGGTTTCGGCGCGCCGATCGCCCATGACAGGGCGTAGGGGCTGTACTCGCGCGTGCGCAGGTCGACTTCACGACGGCTGGCGCCGAGCATCAGTTCATGGGTACGACCGAAGGCTTCGAACGGGCCGCTGGCGAAGGCATCGAATGCGGTCTGGTCTTCCTGGGGGTTTGGACTGATAAGCCGTTGTCGCCAGCGGGCCGGAGTAGCGCGACAGATAGGTGCCGGAGAACAGCGCGTCCTGCCAGGACTTGGTGGCCGCCAGATGCAGGCTCCAGTCGTTGACGAAGTGATGCTCGATTTCGCCGAACAGCGTGTTGATTTCCTGCCGTTTGTTTTCCCAATCCGTGCCCGGGTAAGTGGAGCGCGGCAAGTCCAGATGGTGGCCGTCAGTGCCGATGGGCAGGCCGCCCCAGAAGAAGTTGGTCTGGTCTTCCTGGCGCGAGAAGCCCAGGGTTGCCGTGGTGTCGTCGCTCAGGTCCGCCTCGCCGATGGCATAGAACAGGCCATGGTCGCTTTTTTCCTTGTCGCGAAAGCTGTCCGAGTCGCGGTAGGAACCCACCACGCGACCCCGCACGCTGCCGCTGTCATTCAGCGCGCCGGAAGCGTCGAACTCCCCGCGATAGTCATCCCAACTGCCAGCCGCGCCGGTCAGTGTGACCTGCGGGGTAGCGGTGGGGCGCTTGCGAACCATGTTGATGGCCGCCGAAGGGTTGCCGCTGCCGGTGACCAGGCCCGTCGCGCCGCGAATGATTTCGACCCGATCGAACATCGCAAGGTTGGGCTGCACGCCGACGTTCCAGCCGGTGTAAGAACTCGGCAGGCCGTCGTACATGATGTTGTCGATGTCAAAACCGCGTGCGCTGTAGGTTTGTCGACCTGGGCCGCTGGACTGGCTGAGAAACAGCCCCGGCGTTGCCCTGACCACATCGTTCACGCTGGTCATGGCCTGGTCGTCCATGCGCTGACGGGTGATCACGGTCACGGCCTGCGGGGTCTCGCGCATGGTCAGCGGCAGCTTGGTGGCGGTCGACATGGCACCGGTGGTGTACGACCCCGTGCCTTCGGTGGTCTGGCCCAACTGATCGGCGCTGACGTTCACGGCTCCCAGTGTCAGGACCTGCTGGTCGCCGATCGGCTCGTCAGGCGTTGTTGCCGTAGCGGGTTCCTGCGCAAGTACAAAGGGCGAGGCGCTGGCCAGGGCAACGGCAACGGCGAGAGGACGGGGCCAAAAAAATTGCACGCGAAAGTCTCCTTACAGAATGGATGTCGGATTGAACGGATGGGGGGTGTTTCAGCGGCGGCGGGGTGGACCGAATTGCGTTACGAGGCGGACATAGGCACTCACACAAATGCTGTTGTGATTACTTGTGATAATCATTCGCAACAGAGTGCCAGATTGGATCCTGGAAAAAAAGTGCTAATTACCAATTGGTTAACGAAAATTTCACATTTCGAAATGAATGGACGCTGATGAAACTGTAGGAGCGAGCTTGCTCGCGATGGAGTCAGATACACCGCGGGGTGTCAGGTTTCCCGCGTTATCGTTGACGACCATCGCGAGCAAGCTCGCTCCTACAGGTGATTGTGGTTAGCCTCCTTACATCTTGTGCCCCGCATGCTGATGGTGCTCATCGTGAGTGTCCTGCGCCACCGGCGGCGCCGGCTGCAACCGTTCGGTCTCTTCGGCCAGATAGGTCAGCACCGCATTGATCTCGATCTCACCCAGGCGCAGGTTCGGCATCGCCAGGCTGTTGTATTGCTCGAACAACTGCGTCGCCAATGCATCTTTCTCCGCCAGCATCGCGTCCGGTTCCTTGATCCAGCGTTTGAGCCATTGCGGATCGCGTTGGCGGGTGACGCCGATCAGGTCGGGGCCGATGCTGCGGATGCCGGCGTTCGCGGTGTCGCCCACGGTATGGCAGGACGAGCAGCGGGTGCGATAGATCTGCTCGCCGGCGCTTGGTGGACGCAGGGTCGGGGCAGTGGCGTAGTCCTGGGTGCTGGTGCTCGGCTGTTTCCAGTTCTGCAGGGTTTTGCCCAAGCGGTCGGCGAGGATGTAGGGGTTCTCCATGGGCGAGGATTTCATCCAGCGGCCGGTGCTCTGGTTGCCGATGATCAGGCTCAGGTTGTGGTCCTTGTTGCGGCCGTTGTCGATGCCTTCGATGAATAGGCCCAGGCTTTTGCGCAGGGCGGTGATGTCGTCCTTGTTGCCGGTGAGGAACTGCCAGCCCGGGCCGATCCTGAATTTCTCGGTGTATTTCTTCAGCACCTCAGGGGTATCGGTTTCCGGATCGATGGTGATCGAGTAGAGAAAGATGTCCTTGCCGACTCGGTCGCCCAGCACCTTCTGGACCTGGAGCAGGCGCGCGGTTTCCAGCGGGCAGGAGTCGGTGCAGGAGGTGAAGATGAAGTTGATCGCCACCACCTTGTCTTTGATCAGGTCATCGAAAAAATGCACCTTCTGGCCGTCCTGATTGACCAGTTCGGTGTTGGGGAAATAGTCCTTGCCCCAGGGTGTGCTCGTGCCGCTTTCCTCGGCAACGGCGGCTGCTCCGCCAGCGATGCTCAGGGTTAAAAGCAGCAACGGGCGAAGGAGTCTGATCGTCCGGTTCCAGTGTGAGGTGATCATGAGTGCGTCCTGTGCAGAGTACTGATTGAAGCCTTGCACTCCACCGGTAAGGGCTGGAGTGCAAGGTGATGCCGGTCAACGGACGGAGATAGGCGCTGTGACCGACTTGCCGGAGGACGACTTGATCGTCACGACGGGAGTCGCCGCCGGCCCGTTGCCGGTGGTGCTCGCCGAGATCCTCCAGCGCGCGCCGGTGGCGGTTGGCGTCAGGGTCGCCGTACCCAGTACCAGCGGCCCGCCGGTGGTGGCTGCGGTGACGGTCAGCACCGATCCGGTCAGCGACGTGGTCCCCGCCAGATCCCAGGTGTAACGGTTGTTGCTGCGTACCGACACCGTGGCGCTGGTCACTTGCAGGTCCTCGTTGCTGGTCGCTGCCGGTGCCACCGAGACAGTCACAGTGCCGGGGGTTGCCGAGACACCACCCTTGGCGTCGCGCACTTCATAGGTGAAGGACGCGATGCCCGGCTCGGTGAGCGCGGCCGGTGGTGTGTAGATCACCCGGGTGCCATCGGTGGTGGTCGTGCCCATGCCGGAATCCGGCTGTGTCAGGCCGACCACGGTGAGCGGCACGTTGTTGTCCGGGTCACTGTCGTTGGCCAGCACGTTAAGGGTGACCGGCACACCGGCGGTGGTGCTGCCGGCGTCGGGACCGGCGATCGGCAGTTTGTTGGTGCTGTTGTCGTCGCCGCCTTCGTCCTCGTCATCGTCATTACCGCCTTCGCCTTCGCCTTTGCCACCGGTACGGAAGGTCGGCAGGGCGGCGGTGGCGACGTACTCGACACCATCCCAGCTTGGCAGCGGTGTCGGCATCAGCTCGAACTGGCCGGGGTGTTCGATGTCCCAGCGCAGCAACATCGACGAGTCCTCATGCTGGGTGTTGTGGCAGTGCTCCATGTAGGTCCCGGCGAATTCGCGGAAGCGGATCGCCATGGTCACTTCGGTGGAACTGTCGACTTCCGGCCCGATGCGGTACACGTCCTTGCGTGCCCATTTTTCCCAGTCCGGTGGTGCCTTGCCGTCGCGGTTGAGGATCACCCCTTCCTCGAAGTGCACGTGCACCGGATGGCTCCAGCCGTTGCCGCCGTTCTTGATGTTCCACACTTCCAGGGTGCCGTCGCCGCTGAAGCCGGCGTCGGTCGGCCCGGTGGACAACGACGCCGCGGCGGTCAGCTGGCGTGGGTCCATGCTGTAGCCGAAGCCGCCGTCGGTCTTGATGGTCCATGGCGCGGTGTCGGTGCCATCGGAGCGGCCGAAGGTGAAGCTGCGGTGACGGGCCTTCTCCATTTTCGCCTTGTCGGCCACGTCGTCGCGGTTGATGGTCAGCGGGATCATTTTCTTGCCGGCAGGTTTGCCGGGTTTGGCCGGTTCATAGGCGACAGGGTCCATGCTCAGGTCCTGGCCGGAGTATTCCTTGACGATCAGTTGCAGGAACTTGCCCACCACCGGATCGCCCTTGTCCCACTGCGGTCCCTTGCTGCTTTGCTTGAGCACGGCCTTGTATTTTTCGGACAGGACATCGCCCAGCGGCACTTCTTCTTTCTCCGGACCCTTGCCGGTCTTGTGTTCCATCAGGTTGACGAAGTAGATCTTGTCGCCGGTTTTGATCCCGTTTTTCGCGAAGTTGATGATGATGTCGTAACGCTCGGCAATCGCCTGGGTCGGCAGGATGCCGTTGTTGTCTTTCAGGTCGCCGTCGCCATCGAGGTCCATGCTGCCGTCGAAGGGAATGGCGTGTTCCATGATGTTGCCGTCGTTGCCGATCATGTGGAATGGCACCCGGGCGTAGGACACACCTGAGCCGGATGGCCCTGGGAACTCGCCGCCGGTACCCTTGATTTCCCGCACCACGGCCAGCTTCACGTAGCGTGACACCGAGCCGTTGAGAATGCGGAAACGGTAGCTGCGCGCGCGCACGTTGAGGAATGGCTGGTACTGCCAGTTCACCAGCATCTGGTCACCGATGAAGCCGTCGGTGTTGAACGGGTTGAACCACAGTTGGCCGTTGGCATCCCAGGCCTTGTCGGCCACCACCAGGTTGACGTCATAGTCGCGGTTGCCCCAGGGCATGGCGCTGCCGCTGGGCAGGCGCAGGTTCACGCCATCCTCGAAGGCCTCGTTCCCACGGTCGATGGCGCTGTAGTAGTTCATCATCACCGCGTTGCCCTTGTAGACGTTCTGTGCGGTGAAATCGAGCATGTGGTCGTGGAACCAGTGAGTACTCATGGTTTCGCGCCAGTCGCCACGGATCTTGATGCTGCCGTTCTCGCAGGTCTTCTTGGCGGGAGCCATGTCGTTGACCCACAGGGTTTCGCCCGGCGAGCAAGGGAAGGCGGCGCGTGGGTCTTCGGCCTTAGTGTTGATGGTGTCGTAGCCGGCCAGTTGCACCGGCCAGCGGTAGTCGTAGTACTGACCGGGGAAGAAGAAGGCGTTGGCATAACCATCGCTCTCGGCCGGGCTGTGACCGTTGTGTTCGTGGGTACTGATGGTGTGCAGGCCGAAACCGTTGTTGGCCGCCGGATCAATCGGCAGGGCGTTGTAGTGACGCATCAGCAGCGGTTGGCCGTAGCGGACCATCAACAGTTTCGGCGGCAGGGTGCCGTCGAAGGTCCACACCGAGTTGTGGTTCTGGATCGGCATCTTCGGATGGATGCGAATGTCGATGCCTTTGGTGGTGCCCTTGGTGGTTGGAATGTCCGAGGTCTGGTAGTAGAGACCGCCCGGGCCGAATTCACCCTTGGCGTAGCCATGCATCTGTTTGCTGTCGCGCAGGCCCAGGTTCTGCCGGGCGCCGGCTTGCACGGTCTTGAACGCGGCTTGCGGATAGAACTCGTTCCAGCGCTGGTGCGACCAGCCTTTGCCGCCTGGCCGTCCTTCAGCCGGAGAGCCCACGGGGGCGCGGTTGAGGAAGGCTTCGATCTGCGCCTTCCAGGGGTTGCGGTCCAGTACGTTGGAGTATTGGGTCGGGAACGGCGTCAGCCCCGGTTGGCGCAGGAAGGCTTCCAGCGCAGTTCCCGATGGGCCGCTGCGGGCGATGCTGTTGGGGTCCTGGCCGGGCATCGGGCCTACCGTCGGCACGGGGAAGGTCAGTTGCCCCGGTGGCGTTTGCGGGTCGAGTTTCTCCGGGCCGAATTCTTCGAACAGGAGGATTTGCTGGGTAAAGGGTTCGGCGCCAAACAGCGGGCTTGGCTTGCCGTTGGTGGGGAAGTTGAACGAGGTCTGCAGCGCAGGGGGCAGGACGTTATCGGCCCTCGGAGTGTTGCGGTCGCCCTGGCCGCCGTTGGGCAGCGAGAGCGAGCCGTGGTTGGCCTCCGGCATCGTGCGGATTTCCAGCAGCGCGGCCGCAGGGTCGGCGGGTTGCGGCCGGTAGTAGGAGGGGTCGGTGTGTGATGGCTCGCTCTCATCGTCTATCGGCGAAGCCCCCGCGTCCCCCATGGTGAATGCCAACAATATGGCCGAAGCCATGTCCGGCCGTATCAAGCGTGAGAAAGAACGGTTGGGTTGTTTGGTCTTCATTCTTTTGCCTCCCCGGCAAGGTGTGGCGCCAGGCCAGACCTGCATCGCGTTGATAGCACTGTGCCCTATATTTGGGCGTCAAGCAGGGACCGTGCCAGCGCTCGCGGCGATCGGAAAACGTGAGCAAATGTTTCATGGATCCAACAGTCCGCGGACAATCGGGGGTGGTTAGGCGGGGTGTTTCAAGAGAGGGACAAGTGGGGGCAAAGCCCCTGTTTTGGGGGGGATTGGGGGAAATTGGCCCGCAGATCGGCTAATGCTGAAACCCTAGCCCTGTGGCTGTTTGCGCCACATCCCGGGCGATGTGCCGAACTGCCTTTTGAACGCCCGACTGAACGCCGCCTCCGACTCATAGCCCACCGCAAACCCGATCTGCGCCACATTTCCCCGGCCTTCACGCAGCTGTTGCGCGGCCACGTGCATGCGCCAGAGCGTCAGGTATTGCATCGGCGGTTGACTGACCAGAGCCGTGAATCGTTCGGCGAACACCGACCGCGACATGCCCACTTCAAACGCCAAACCTTCCGCCGTCCAGTTTTCGGTCGGGCGGGCGTGGAGCAGGGCCAGGGCGCGGCCGATCTGCGGGTCGCGCAAGCCCGCCAGCCAACCTCGGCGCTCGGCGGGGAGGCTGGCGACGTACTGGTTGACGGCTTCGACGAACAACAGTTCCGACAGCTTGGCGATGACCGTGGCCGAGCCGACCCGTCCCGCCGCGATCTCGCTGACGGCGAAACGGAACGAGCTTTCGATCCAGGTGCCCGAGGCGGTCGCGCGCAGGTCCAGTTTCAACAGCGAAGGCAGCGACGACAGCAATGGACTGAAGGGCGTTTCGGACCCAAGAAAACCGCAAAGCAACTGCGTGGCCACTTCGCCGCCTCCGCCGTATCGAATGCGGGAAATGCCGCCGACTTCGGGTGGCTGGATGACCTCTTTCACCGGCATCGGAGCGATGCTCAGGTCGCTGCCGAAGGCATGGGTGTGATTGTGCGGCAGCAGCACCAGTTCGCCGGCCTGCACGTCAACGGCGGTCTCGCCCTCGACCCGGATCTGCATGCTCCCGGCGGCGACGAAGTGCGATGCGATGACATGCCTGGGTGACTGCTGAAAGGGCTTGCAATCCTCTTCCGACATGCGCCCGTTGATGCACCAGGGCGCGGTGAGTTCGGCCTCGAGGAACACCCCTCCAGACAACCGGATGACACGCAGTACATCGGACAGCGCATCGAGCATGGCCAGTTCTCCTTTCCGGACGACGGAGCAGGTATTCCGGCGCATCGGTCATTCAACGCCGCAACGGCGAGGCCTAGATTAGCACCAACGCGGAACCGGCGATCCAGGCGCCCTTGGCGGCCTTCATCGAGGGTCATTGGCTCCGACGTTATCGCTAACTGGCACATCCCTATTCGACCAGGCAATCCGGAGATCAATGTGAATACTGTCGTGACCGTACCCAGCTCCTTACGCGGCAAAGCTGCCGCCAATGTCGATCGCTATGCGCAAATGGTCAAAGCATCGAAGAAAGCCGAATGGCAGATCGACCGCGATCTGCTGCAGGACCGCCGCTTTGATTTTTCGCGCAAATTCCTCCCCGACGGTCTGTCGCAGATCGACCGGCTGGCCTTTCTCGGCGACGACGAAGCGCGCCTGTTCAGCCAGATCCAGGGCCGCACCTATGCGTATCTGTTCGGCCTGGTCGAACGCTTCATCAGCGCCAAGATGCTCGATCAGGGCAGGGCCCATGTGTTCGACGATCAGTTGGCGCTGGAGGCGCTGGTGCGTTTCTCCAACGACGAAATCAAGCATCAGGAGCTGTTCCGGCGCATTGAAATCATGATTGGTGAGCAATTGCCGGCCGGCTATCGCCAGGTGGCCGAGCCCAATGAGGTGGCCCGCGCGGTACTGGCGGCCAGCAGTTGGTCGGTGCTGGCGCTGACCTGCCATATCGAGCTGTTCGTGCAGACCCACTACAGCCAGAGCATCGCCCCGCGCGAAGAGCTGTGCCCACTGTTCAAGGACGTGTTCAAGTTCCACTGGAAGGATGAGAGCCGGCACGTGGTGCTCGACGAACTGGAGTGGCAAGCGGAACACGCCAAGCTCTCGCCGGCCGAGCGCGACCTGGCGGTGGATGACCTGATTGCCCTGGTGGGCGCCGTGGACGGCATCCTGCAAGCACAGTCGGCAGCGGATGCCGAGTACTTCATCCGCAGCGTTTCGCGCCCGTTCAGTGCCGATGAACGCGCGCAAATCAGCGACGGCCTGCTGGGCGCCTACCGCTGGCAGTACATCGTTTCGGGCGTGCAGCACCCGCACTTCGGCAAGCTGCTGACGAGCATGACGACGCCGGAACAGATGTCGAGGATCCAAACGGCGCTGGCGCCCATCCTGGAAAGCTGATCCCGCCCGCGCGACCGACATTTCATCGGTCGCGCGATTTTTTGTGGGCCGTCGGTCCGGCGTTATCCCCGGTTCCCTGCTATTAATTTAGGGTGCAGGAATGCAAATCTTTCGGGGAGCGTGTCATGAATCCATCCGTGCGTATCGGCATCGTCGACGACCATCCGTTGTTGCGCGAGGGCGTTGCCAATACCTTGAAAAGACGTCCGGACCTCCAGGTGGTGGAGCAGGGCGCGAGTGCGGACGATGCCAGGGAAATTGCCGAACGGGTGAGCCCGAACGTGATGTTGATGGACGTCAATATGCCCGGCGACGTGTTCGCCGCAGTGCGCTTCATCACCACTCAGCTATCGAATGTGAAGGTGCTGATGCTCACGGTTTCCGAGTCCGAGAACGATGCCTTCCTGGCGCTTGAGGCTGGCGCCAGCGGCTATGTCTTGAAAGGGATCAGCGGGCCGCAACTGGTCGAGGCGATCAGGGCGATTGCCCGTGGCGAAACCTTCATCTCCCCCGAGCTTGCGGACAAACTGCTGAGCAACACCAAAAAGCATGAAGCGGAAATGCCCAAGTTCGATTTGACCCCGCGTGAGGAGGAGGTCATCCGTGAAGTCTCGAAAGGGCTGACCAACCGGGAAGTGGCGACCAAGCTGCTGATCAGTGAAAAGACCGTCAAGCACCACATGGGCTGCGTGATGCAAAAGCTCAACGCGCGAAATCGCGTGGAAGCGGTCACCGTCCTGCGGCGTTATTGGGAGCACGAAGCGGTCGAGCGACTTCGCTTCGCCGCCGAAGAAGCCTCCCAGGACGCTGACTAGAGTCGAAATTGCGCATTGACCGACGTGCCGGCGGCGCTGGAGTCAATGCTGAACAATCCGCCCAATGATTCGACGCGATAGCGCAAGCCGGCCAGCCCCAGCCGGCTCCTGCCTGATTTATCGAGCTCAAAGGCGTCGTCCGACAGGCCCGGTCCACTGTCCCTGACGCTGATGTTCAGTATCCCGTTGATGTACTTCGCCTGGATCGCCTGGCCCTCGCCGTTGGCATGACGGTAGGCGTTGTTGAGCACTTCCTGCACGAAACGGTACAGGCAGAGCTTGAGCGGCATCGACGTGACCTTCGGCAGCGTACCGATGTTCAGGGCCACCTGGGTGCCGGTCCGTTGCTCGTGTCGCTGTGCCACCAGATGCAGCTCTTCCACCAGGGTCAGGTCGTTGATTTCCGGCAGGGCCAGGCCTCGGGACAGATCCCGCACCTCGCGCAATGCGTCGGTGGCCGCGCCGCGAATGGTTTCCATCGACTCCTGATCCACGTTCGAGCAGTTCTCGGCCAGGTCGTCGAGGCGGATCAGAATCAGGGTCAACAACTGCGCCGGGCCGTCGTGCAGGTCCGCGCCGATGCGGCGCAGGGTCAGTTCGTTGACCCGGGAAAACTCCTGAGTCGCCGTGGCCATCTTGCGTTGCAGTTCGGCATTGCTGATGTGCAGGCGGGTCTGCTCCTGCAAGCGCAGGCGCAGAGCCACTTGCTGGCGCTGGATGATCTTGTCGCCACGGCGCACGATGAAGAACAGCAGCGTCAACATTGCCAGCGTCGCGGCGCCGACCACCGTCCAGACTTCCTTGCGGATGCGATTGATCTCGACCTTCAGGCTCTCGGCCTTTTCATAGAACTCGCCCACCGCGATGATCTTGCTGGAACCGGCATCGCGCAGGGGCGCGTAGATCTCATAAAGCGGCAGGTCGAGTTTGCGTTCCCACTCGTTCTCGTCCTGGGACGGGTCTTCAACGTCGGTGACCACCTTGCCCTTGAGCGCCTCGCCGACATGCTCCAGCGGGAATTTGTGGTTGGTAATGGCCTTGTTGGTGCTGTAGACCACCGTACCGTCGGCCCGCCAGATCTTGATCGAGACGATGTGCTGTTTCAGCGCATGACTTTGGGTGAGACGATCCAGTGCCTGGACACTGGCTTCAGAGAGGGTGTTGTTCTCGCTCATCTCCTGCACGAAGGGCTCCAGAAAGGTCCCCATGTATTGCGCGCCCGCAGCTGCGGCGCTGTTCACCGCGGCGTTTTCGATGTTTTCGCTCACCAGATTGCCCACGGAAAACATGGTCAACCCGAGAATCACCGCCGCAATAATCACAAATCGCGTCGAGTTGCTCAGCTGCCGCGCCCAGAACCGCGCGCCCCAGCTGCCGTTGCGATGCTCATCGATCGGTGGGGTGGATTCGAACAGAGGCTCATTCTGATGCGCGATGAACGTCGCGTCTTTTGAGTCGACCTTTGCGTCTTTTGTCATGGGATTGGTTCTCCGATGCCTCCATTCAAGAAGTGTAGGCCTCTTCACCCCGTATGCTGCGCCCTGTAGTCGCTGCCGAAGGCGCGATCTTTTCAGATGGATTTCAACGCCGACTGAACGCCAACCGCGCCGCAAACAGCACAAAAATCATCCCCGTGGTGCGATCCATCCACTTGATCACGCGCTCGCGTCGCAGAACGCTGGCCAGTGGTTGGGTCGCGCCGATCAGGGTGGCGGACCAGATCAGGCCGAGTACCACGTGAATGCTGACCAGACCGAAGGTCCAGGCAATCAGGTTTTGTCCCTGGGGAATGAATTGGGGGAGGAAGGAGACGTAGAAGATGCCGACCTTGGGATTGAGCACGTTGCCCAGCATGCCCTTGAGGAACCAGTTGGCGTTCGGCTTGCCATCGGTTTCGACGGGGGAGAGCGAGCGGCGTGGGCGCAGCAGCATGTTCAGCCCGAGCCAGGCCAGGTACCCGGCGCCGCAGTACTTGAGCAGGCTGAACGCCAGTTCCGAAACCGCGATCAGGGCGCCCAGGCCAAAAGCGACAGCAGCGCCCCACAGCAGACAGCCGGCGTTGATGCCCAGTGCGGCACGAAACGCCTGTTGTCGGCCTTCCACGGTGGCGGTTCTCAGGACCAGGGCGGTGTCCAGGCCGGGAGTCAGGGTCAGTACCGTGGCGGCGAGGGTGAAGGCGAGCAGGCTGTCGAAGATAGACATGGGCGGTGGCTTCCACGTGGGGATGGCCGCACGTTAGCACATGGCCCGAACAAATCCCCCGCACCTACGCCGTTTTACGCTGCGCACTTTCCTTGCGTTCAACCACCTTGAACGTCAGTCGCACCAACGTTCCCTTCTGATCAAGGCTGCTCAACGTCGCCTCGCCGCCAAAGCTTTCCATGATCTGCTTGACCATGATCAGCCCGATGCCGAGCCTGCCGTCCTTGGTCGTGTAGAAGGATTTGAAGGCCGCCATTTCCTGCAGCCTGGACAGTCCGTATCCGGTGTCATGCAAGGTCAGATGCAGCCATTGCTGGGTTTCATCCAGCTCGGCGCGGATGGTCAATGTTCCCCCGCCAGGCATGGCCTCGATGGAATGGGCGATCACGCTGTTGAGAATCTGCGACAGCAGCAGCGGGTTGCTGACCACACGGGGCGTCGGCTCGTTGCTGAAAATCACCTGGATTCTCGATTGCCCCAGTTGCGTGGCGAAGGTGCTCAGCGTGGCCTGTACCCCGACCATCGGCTCCACCAGTTCAGCCTCTCCGCGAATCGGTCGCAGGCACAGCAGCAGTTCATGCACCCACTTCGACATCCGGTCGACCTGGCTGACGATATCGGCGATGTTCTTGCGCGCGGGCTGGCCCTCTGTTTCGTCTGCCAACTCGGCACTGGAGCGGATGCACGCCAGCGGATTGCGCAGGCTGTGGGCAACCGCCGTGGACATCTCGATCAGCCCCAGATAGGTCTTGTTGGCCACCAGTTGCGCTTCCTGCGACGCCAGTTGCGCCGACGCCCGTCGCACCATCCAGTACAGCCCGAAGTACAGCAGAACACCGCCCAGCGCCGTGGACAGCCAGATGATCCAGTGGCCCCGCTCGAGCCTTTCGATCAGGTCGGACGGCTCCTTGTAGATTTCCACCATTACCAGTGTGTTGCCCACGTCATCCATCAGCGGGATGTAGCTTTCGATGAAGAAGTTTTTCGGCGGATGCAAAAACTGCTGCTCGGGGCGCGCTTCATCGGCCGCGCTGTATTTGGTGGAGACCCGGTCCTTGGCGTGAAAGGCGGCTTCCAGTGCTTCGTCGTCGAGAAATTGCTTGCCGATCAATTCGGGATTGGTCGACCAGATCACCGTCCGCTGCGGGGAGTAGAGGCTGATCAACAGGGAATCGGGCAGGTGCGACAGATGGTCGAAAAACTCCGAGCGCGCCCGTAGCCGGTTCTGTGCCAATTCATGGGAAAGCACGCCATACGGAGGCGCCGCCAGCACATCGGCTACCCGCATCCCGGTGAGCCCGTGATGGCGGATCTCGCCGGCGGCGATGGTCTGGATGAATTGCGCTGACAGCAGTGCATCGCGCTCCAGGCTTTCGATCACCAGATATTGGGTCGACACCGTGCCCAGACCAAAGGCGATGACGCTGACGAGGAAAAAACTGATCAGCGAAAACCAGCGCAACAGATTGAACTGCCGTGTCGGCGCAATGGCGTCGGCGGCTCCCCGGGGCAGGCGATTGAACAGTGCTGAAATGGCAGCCATGGGGAATGTCCTGTCAGTGTTTCGTTTCCCTGTGCAGCAAATCGGGCTTCTACTTCAAGCCTGTAGTAACTGGAGCATTGTTCATGCCAAACCTGAGGCTGGACCTGACGCCAGAGCCGTTGGGCGTTGAGCGAGGGCGGGTGGTCAGATGAGAGGTTCTGAACCGGGGCGCGAAAGCCAAATTTGGGGCAAATTCCCCAGTCATTGCCCCGAATCCGCAAGCAACCTATCGACCATGCGCCGCATCGGCCAACTGCCCGGCATCGACCCGCACGAACACCGAGTCACCCACTGCCGTCAGCACGTCGCCGGCGAACACTTCGCAGATCACCCGAGTCTTGCGCCCGACGTCGCCTTCCACTCTGGCCCGCAACGTCAGCGGCACGCCCATGGGGGTGGGTTTGATGAACTTGATGCCCAGGTTGCCGGTGACGCAGTTGATGCGCGGCAGGCTGGCGACTTCGCGCTGTTCGGCGCGGTAGTGCCAGGCCATGGCGGTCCAGTTGGAGTGGCAATCCACCAGCATCGCGATCAGGCCGCCGTAGACCAGATCCGGCCAGCCGCAGTACTTGTCTTCCGGCACATGTTCGGCCACGACATGGGTGCCGTCCTCGTGCCAGTAACTCTTGATGTGCAGCCCGTGGGGATTGCTGCCGCCGCAGCCGTAGCAGACGCCGTCGGGGGCTGCCGTGTCTTGTAGAGAGGTGTCGTGGGTGGTCATGCCTGGATCATCCTCGAAAGTGGAAGCCCCGATTGTTAGGCAATTCGCACCATAACGCACCCCCTGTTGCGTTTCAGCGCCGTGCCGAATGCTGCTGCGGCGCAAGGAAAGCGTCGTGGAAGTAAGTGCGAAACGCCTGCATCGCCGGACTGAATTCGCGCTCGCGGTGCCAGGCCAGGCCGACGCTCATGGGGGTGACCTTGTCGGTGATGGTCACGGTTTCGATGCGTTTGCCTTCCAGCGACCAGGGGCGGTGCACCAGATCGGAGAGAATTGCCACGCCGCTGCCGTTGGCCACCATGCTGCGCACCGCTTCCACCGAGCTGGTGCGGACCCGCACGTCGGGTTGCTGATGGGCGTGTTCCCAGTAGCGCATGGCGCTTTGTTCGGCTTCGTCGACGGTCAGCAGGATGAACGGTTCCCTCGCCACATCGGCAAGGCTCACCGCCGAGCGTTCGCACAGCGGGTGATGGCTGGGCAGCCACAGCCGGCGTTCGGAGTTGAACAGGGTTTCGGAGACGATGTCCGGGTGCGTCAGGTTCGCCGTGAGCACCACCGCCATGTCGAATTCGCCTTCCAGCAGGCCTTGCTCGATGGCCTGGCGTTCCCGTTCGTGCACTTCGATGGCCACGTCCGGGTGCCAGTGTTCCAGGCGTTGCAGATGGTGCGGCAGGAAGTAACCGATCACCGTGTAACTGGCCGCCACCCGCAGCAGGCCGCTGGCGCGCACGTCCGGCAGCGGGCTGTTCAGCGCATCGTCGACGCTGCGCAGGATCACGTAGGCCCGATTGAGAAAGTGCCGCCCGGCATCGGTCAGGCTCATGCCCTGCGCCGAGCGCTGGAACAACAGCGCGCCGAGCATGCCCTCCAGCTCCTTGATCGCGGTGGTCACCGCCGATTGGGAAATATTCAAATGGATCGCCGCCTGGGAGATCTGCCCGATCTCGGCAGTGGCGACGAAATAACGAACCTGGCGCAGGGTCAGTGACATGAAAGCTCCGGTCGACGAGGTATCTGTTTTTCAGAAGCGATCTGTTTTTCAGAGCTATCTGTTTTTCAGAAGATGGCCCCTCTGATAATAGATCTTCCCAAGGGGTCGGCCGGAATTTAACTTGGAGTGCATGAAGTCACAAGCGTCAGGAGCAAGTGTCATGCAGGCAGTAGATTTCAATTCGGACATGGGCGAAGGCTTCGGGCCGTGGACCATCGGCGACGGCGTTGACAACGAACTGATGGGCTTCATCAGCTCGGCCAACGTCGCCACCGGTTTCCATGCCGGCGACCCCGGCACCATGCGTCGCACGGTCGAGCAGGCCAAGCGCCTGGGCGTGGCCGTCGGGGCCCATCCGGGCTTTCGCGACCTGGTCGGTTTCGGCCGTCGCCACATCAATGCACCGGCCCAGGAGCTGGTGGACGACATGCTCTATCAGCTGGGCGCCCTGCGTGAACTCGCCAAGGTTCAAGGCGTAGCCCTGCAACACATCAAACCCCACGGTGCGCTGTACATGCACCTGGCCCGGGACGAGGAAGCGGCACGTTTGCTGGTGGAAAACCTGCAGCGCCTGGAGCCCGAGCTGCTGCTGTATTGCATGCCCGACTCGGCGATCTGGCGCATCGCCACGGAACTCGGCCAACCGGTGATCCGCGAGTTCTACGCCGACCGCGAGTACGACCTCAGCGGCTCCATCGTCTTCACCCGCAACGTGCGTGCCTACGACCCGGCGCAGGTAGCGGCGCGGGTACTGCGTGCCTGCCAGGAGGGCGTGGTGCGCACGGTGGAAGGTGAAGACCTGGCGATCGAATTCGATTCCATCTGTTTGCACAGCGACACACCCGGCGCCCTGGCGCTGGTCGAGGCCACCCGCAAAGCGCTGGACGGCGCGGGGATCAAGGTGCGCGCACCGCGATAACCCACATCGCAACGCGATAACCAACAGGAACCACCTGGCACACAGACGCCAGGGTTTGCATCACACACAGATTTTTTGCCTGCCTTTCTACAACTATTCCAAGAGGAACAGACATGGCGCAGCACACAGTCATCACCCCGTTGCCGGGGACCTTCTACCGCAAAGCCACCCCGGACTCGCCGAACTACGTCGAGGCCGGTGCCCAGGTCAGCGCCGACACGGTGATCGGTCTGATCGAGGTCATGAAGCAGTTTTCCGAACTGACCGCCGGCACGGCAGGGCGCCTGGACGCGTTTCTGGTCGAAGACGGTGATCCGGTGGAGCCGGGTCAGGTCATCGCCACACTCGAAGACGCGTGAGGGCACGACCATGACTCAAGGCATACGTAAATTGCTGATCGCCAACCGTGGCGAGATTGCCGTGCGGATCATTCGCGCCGCGAAAGCGCTGGGGATTCCTACCGTGGCGGCGTGCAGCGAAGCAGACGTCGATTCCCAGGCCGCGCGCATGGCCGACGAGGTGCACATCCTTGGCCCGGCCCGCGCCGACAAGAGCTACCTCAATGTCGAAGCGCTGCTCGGCGCCCTGAAGGCCACCGGCGCCAACGCGGTCCACCCAGGCTACGGCTTTCTCTCGGAGAACGCCGAATTCGCCGAAGCGGTGCAAGCCGCCGGGGCGATTTTCGTCGGTCCAAGCCCGGAGACCATCCGACGCATGGGCGACAAGGCCGAAGCCCGGCGCACCGCACAAGCGGCGGGCGTGCCGGTGGTACCTGGCTCGCCGGATGAACTGTTCGATGTGGAATCGGCGCTCAAAGCCGCCGAGTCCGTCGGCTTCCCGCTGCTGATCAAGGCCTCGGCCGGTGGCGGCGGACGCGGGATTCGCCTGGCGGAAAACCCGCAGCAGTTGAGCGAAGAATTCCCCCGTTCCCAGCGTGAAGCCCAGGCCGCGTTCGGCAACGGCGCGGTGTATCTGGAGCGCTTCATCGGCAAGGCCCGGCACATCGAAGTGCAGGTGCTGGGCGATGGTAAGCACGCGGTGCACCTGTTCGAGCGCGAGTGTTCGCTGCAACGCCGTCGGCAGAAGATCTTCGAAGAAGCGCCGTCGCCGGTTCTTGATGCACAGCAGCGCGAGACTCTTTGTGCTAGCGCCGTGCGCCTGACCGAGGCCCTGGGTTATCAAGGCGCGGGCACCCTTGAGTATCTGTACGACGACGCCACCGGCGAGTTTTTCTTCATCGAGATGAACACGCGGATCCAGGTGGAGCACCCGGTCAGCGAGCTGATCACCGGCATCGATCTGGTCCAGGCCATGCTGCGCATCGCCGGTGGCGAACCGCTGGGCCTCAAGCAAAGCGATATCCGGCTCAACGGCGCGGCCTTGCAAATGCGCCTGAACGCCGAAGACCCGGCGCGGGATTTCTTCCCAAGCCCGGGGCTGGTGCAAGCGCTGAACTGGCCGCAAGGCGAGGGCGTGCGCGTCGACAGCCATCTGTATGAAGGCTACCGGGTGCCGCCATACTATGACTCGCTGCTGGCGAAGCTGATCGTTCATGGCAGCGATCGCGCCCAGGCGCTAGCCCGCGCGCGACTGGCCGTGGAGCAGACCACGCTCACCGGCATGGCCAGCACCTTGGCTCTGCACGGCGAGCTGCTGGAGCAACCCTGGCTGCACACCGCCGACTTCCACACCGGCACTTTGGAAACCTGGCTGGCCGAGCGCCGCAGCGGAGGTGAAGCATGAGCAGTCCGATTCGCTACAGCTTTGGCGCCGACGAACACCTGTTTGCCGAAGTCAGCGACAGCATGTCCCTGGAGGCCTTCTTCAAGGGCATGGCGGTCACCCGTGCGGTGGAGCGTCTGGCGCTGGATGGCGTACTCGACGTGTGCCTGGCCAACGCTTCGTTCCAGATCCGTTTCGACCCGGACCGCATCGCCCCGGCCGATCTGCTTGAAGCGGTGAAGGGCGCCGAAGCCGAGGCCGTGGCCGAGCGCACCCTGCACACCCGGATCATCGAGATCCCGGTGCTCTACAACGATCCCTGGACCCACGAAACCCTGATGCGCTTTCGCGATCGCCATCAGGACCCGAGCGCCACGGACCTGGAGTACGCCGCACGGATCAACGGCCTGGCCGACGTCGAGGCGTTCATCGCCGCCCACAGTGGCGCGCCGTGGTTCGTCTCGATGGTGGGCTTCGTGGCGGGCCTGCCGTTCATGTTCCAGATGGTCGAGCGCGAACGCCAGTTGCAGGTGCCCAAGTACCTGCGGCCGCGCACCGACACACCGAAACTGACCCTGGGCCATGGCGGCTGCTTCGGTTGCATCTACTCGGTGCGTGGCGCCGGTGGCTACCAGATGTTCGGCGTCACCCCGGCACCGATCTACGACCCGCAGCAGAACCTGGCGTACCTGAAGGAACACATGGTGTTCTTCCGTCCCGGCGACATCGTGCAGTTCAAACCGATGGACCGCGAGGCCTATGACCAGGCGGTGGCCGAGGTGGAAGCCGGGCGCTTCGATCTGCGCATCCGTCCGGTGGAATTCTCGCTCGATGCGTTCCTCGCCGACCCGATCGGCTATCCCAAGTCGCTGCAGGAGGTGCTGGCATGATCAAGGTACTCAAACCCGGTCTGGCCACCTCGGTGCAGGACCTTGGCCGCGAAGGCTATTACCACCTGGGCATCCCGCCTTCCGGAGCGCTGGATCAGTACGCCCTGAGCGCGGCCAACCAGCTGGTGGGCAACCCGGCCAACTCGGCGGCGCTGGAATGCACGCTGCTGGGGCCGGAGCTGGAATTCACGCAGGGCGCGCTGGTGGCGGTGTGCGGTGCGCACATGACGCCGAAGGTCGATGGCGTGGACATGCACCTGGACACCGCCTTCGAGGTGAAGGCCGGGCAGGTGTTGCGTTTCGATTTCCCCAAGGCTGGCGCCCGGGCTTATCTGGCGGTGGCCGGCGGCATCGATGTGCCGGTGGTGCTCGGCAGCCGTTCCACCTATGCGCTGGGGGCGCTGGGCGGTTTTCAGGGGCGCAGGCTGGCGGTCGGTGACGAATTGCCGGTGGGCGTCGCCAGCGGCAAGGGCCGCGTCGGGGCCAGTCTGCCCATGGCGCTGCGTCAGTCGCTGGGCGGGGAAATCACCCTGCGGGTGGTGCCGGGGCTGTACTACGACCGCTTGACCCCAGCGGCGGCGGACAGCTTTTTCGCCGAAGCCTGGACCGTCGGCTCGGAAGCGGATCGCATCGGTTATCGCTTCAAGGGCGGCAGTCCGCTGAGCTTCCAGCCTCGCGAGCAGCCGTTCGGTGCCGGTTCCGATCCTTCGAACATTGTCGACAGCTGTTACCCCATCGGTTCGATCCAGGTGCCGGCAGGTCTGGAACCCATCGTGCTGCACCGCGATGCGGTGTCCGGTGGCGGCTACGCGATGATCGGCACGGTGATCAGCGCCGACCTCGACCTGATCGGCCAGATGCAACCCAACCAGAAGGCCCGCTTCGTCGCGGTGACCCTGGAAGAGGCACTGGAAGCCCGACGTTCCTACAAGAAAAAACTCAGCTGCCTGAGCAAGCTGTTCCCTTCCTGATTCTGCCCGCCGCACGGCGCGGGTAAAGCCAAAAGACCAGCCAACGCCGCACTTCGGTGCGGTGGCGGCTGCCCGCGCTTCAACCTCTGACTGGTTTTGGAGATCACGCATATGGCTGCTTTATCGCAATCGAGTCAAACCGGGCAGGACCCGGCCAATCACCCCGTTCCTACCGAAGCGCGCATGGTCCGACTGTCGCTGACCATGGCCTGGTGGGCGGTGTGCAGCGCGATGTTCTACATCGTGGTCGGGGCGTCCCTGGCGCTGTCCTACGGCGCGCGCAATGCGCTGATCGGTATGGTGTTGTCGGTGATCAGCTACGGGCTGGTCAACAGCGTGCTCAGCCGCTTCGCGGTGCGCAGCGGCTTGTCGGTGGCGTTATTCTCGCGGCTGCTGTTCGGCAGTACCGGAGCGTGCCTGGCGACACTGATCTTCTTCTCCACGGCGATCTATTACGCGGTGTTCGAGGGCTCGGTGATCGCCGTGGCACTCAATCATCTGTACCCGGAGCTGGTATATCCGCTGGCCGCGCTGCTGGTGGTGCTGTACAGCGTGCCTATGATTCTGGGCAGCGTGCAGCACTGGCTGGACAAGCTCAACGGCGTGCTGCTGCCGGTGTACCTCGGCGGCCTGCTGGTGGCGGTGGGCTTGTCGATCAGCCGTTACGGCTACCAGTCGCAATGGCTGGATTTCGGCCCGGCGACGCCCGCTGCGTTCGGCTGGTGGGACTGCTTCGTGGCCTACATGGGCGTGTGGATCCTGATGCTGTTCACCTTCGACTACGCCCGTTTCGGCAAACCGGATGACGCCGAATACCACGGTCGCTGGAACTTCGGCATGCCGTTCTACATGGTGACCTTCCTGCTCAATGGCGCGGCGGGCATCTACCTGGTTAGCAGCATTCCCCACGAAGGTGCGCTGAACGAGGTGTCGGTGGTCATGGCGATCCTGCAGTTGATGGGCCTGTGGGGGCTGCTGTTCGTCTGGGCCACGCAAACCCGGATCAACACCGCCAACTACTACCTGGCGACCCTGAACATGCAGGCCTTCTTCGCCCGCTTCGGCCTGCGTGCCTCGTACCTGGTGTGGGCGGTGGCAGTGGGGGTGATCGTCTACGGGCTGATGCTGGCGGATGTGTTTGCCTACCTGCTCAAGGCGTTGGCCTATCAGGGGATCTTCGTGGTGGCCTGGGTGGGCGTGGCGCTGGCGCAGATTGTCTATGGACGTTATGACGCCGGGTCGCTGGAGCGGGTGTCGGCGTTCAATCCAGTGGGGCTGAGTGCGTGGTTTGGGGCTACGGCGTTGGGGCTGGCGCTGATGTTTTCGGCCGGTGGCTTGAGCAGCTTTTCCGCGCCGGCGACGGTGGTGGTGGCTTTTGCGTTGCAAGCGGGATTGGCGCGTCGGGGGCGGGTGCAGGTGGGCGTGGTGCAGTAGTTCTAGGCAAATATTTGTGTGAAAAGAAGTACCTGTGGCGAGGGGCTTGTCGAAACGTCGCACCGCCCCGTTGGACTGCGCAGCAGTCCCATCTTTTTGGGGCCGCTTCGCAGCCCAGCGGGGGCAAGCCCCCTCG